>NZ_JAHRBL010000014.1 GCF_019693445.1 Deinococcus aquaedulcis
CGAGCTCGAGCAGTTCTTCGTCGTCGACCATGTCGACCTTGTTCATGAACACGACGATGTAGGGCACGCCCACCTGACGGGCCAGCAGGATGTGCTCGCGGGTCTGGGGCATGGGGCCGTCAGCGCTGCTGACCACCAGGATCGCGCCGTCCATCTGGGCGGCACCGGTGATCATGTTCTTGACGTAGTCGGCGTGACCGGGGCAGTCCACGTGGCTGTAGTGGCGCGTGGGGGTGTTGTACTCCACGTGCGCGGTGTTGATGGTGATGCCACGGGCCTTTTCTTCGGGGGCCTTGTCGATCTGGTCGTAGGCCAGCTTCTCGACAGTGGGGTCCATTGCGGCGGCCGTGAAGGTGATCGCGGCCGTCAGGGTGGTCTTCCCGTGGTCCACGTGCCCAATCGTCCCGACGTTCACGTGCGGCTTCGTCCGTTCAAACGTTCCTTTTGCCATGTTCTTTACTCCCTCCAAGCGGTGGACCCACGCAAAACCGCCCTTTGATCGGGCTCCCCCCGCGCATACCGCAGGGTTCTGGTGGCGCGTGACGCCCACATTGGGTTGAATCTCGCCAGGGCGGTGTCCCACCAAGCTGGCACGCTGCGCTGTTGTCCGGGGGGTCTGAAGCCTTCGGTGGGTTAAGCCGATCTCAAGACCTCTCGGGGCCTCACGGCGCACCGAAGAAGCAGGGTACATGATTTGGCGCATGGGAGCAAGGGGGCGGGGCCGTCACATCCTGCGTGACGGCCCCGCCCCCTCTGGCTTCAGCGCTTGGTGTACGCCACCACGTCGCGGTCAAAGGCGCCGATCAGCACCACAATGCCCAGCAGCGTCCCCAGTGGAAACATCAGCAGGCTCAGCACGCCCACCACGATGCTGGACACCCGGCCCCAGGCGCGGCCTTCCATCACCGCGCGCCGGGTGAAATACAGCCACAGAATCTGGAACACCGTTAAGGCAAAGGACAGCCACAGAATGGTGGGAATAAGAGAGGTGGGCAGGGTGCCCGCCGGGGTGCCTATCTGGGTTTCGAGTTGTGGAATCAGCTCCTGCAGCACTGGTCCGGAAAACGGCAGGGTCAGCAGGGTGATGGCGCTGTAAATCAACAGCACCAGCAGGGGCACAGTCAAGAAGGCCAGCCGTTTGGGGGGCAGGCCGGGCGCAGGGGCGGGCGGCATGGTCATGCCTGCAGAGTAGCGCGGGGATGGCGTTGGGCTGGGTCACCGATGAGTTGGGGCTCTGGCGCGGCTCCAGGCCTCCGCCAGCGGCACATAAAAAAGCGCCCCCCGGAGGAGGCGCTCTTTGTCAGCCTTGCGGCTCTTACTTCTTCATCAGCTGCTGGGCGATGTTGTTCGGCACCTGGCTGTAGTGATCGAAGAACATGGAGTAGCTGGCGCGGCCCTGGGTCATGGAGCGCATGTCCGTGGCGTAACCGAACATTTCGCTCAGGGGCACGAAGGCCTTCACGATCTGGGCGTTGCCACGGGCTTCCATGCCCTGAATCTGGCCACGGCGGCTGTTCAGGTCACCGATGATGTCGCCCATGTAGTCCTCGGGCACGGTCACCTCGACGCGCATGATGGGCTCCAGCAGGGCGGGGGCGCCCTTTTGCACGGCTTCCTTCAGCGCCATGCTGCCGGCGATCTTGAACGCCATTTCCGAGGAGTCCACTTCGTGGTAGCTGCCGTCGTAAATGGTGACCTTCATGTCCACCACGGGGAAGCCCAGCATGGGGCCGCTCTGCATGGCTTCTTCGATGCCCTTCTGGGCGGGACCGACGTATTCACGGGGCACAGTGCCGCCCACGATGGCGTTCTCGAACACGAAGCCGGCGCCGGGTTCCAGGGGCTCGGCCTTGATCTTGACGTGGCCGAACTGACCGCGACCACCGGACTGACGCACGAACTTGCCTTCGACGTCCACGGCGCGGGTGATGGTTTCACGGAAGGCCACCTGGGGCGCGCCCACATTGGCTTCCACCTTGTACTCGCGCTTCAGGCGGTCCACCAGGATTTCCAGGTGCAGCTCGCCCATGCCGGCAATCGTGGTCTGACCGGACTCCTGGTCGGTTTCCACCTTGAAGGTGGGGTCTTCTTCGGCCAGCTTCTGCAGACCCACGCCCATCTTTTCCTGGTCGGCCTTGGTCTTGGGCTCAATGGCCAGCTTGATCACCGGCTCGGGCACGTCGATGCTTTCGAGCAGCACCTTGTTGTCGCCGTCGCCGATCAGGGTGTTGCCGGTGCCCGCGTCTTTGAGGCCGATCACGGCGCCCAGTTCGCCGGCCTTCAGCTCAGTGACTTCCTCGCGGCTGTTGGCGTGCATCTTCAGCAGACGGCCCACGCGCTCGCGCTTGTCCTTGGAGGCATTGTACACGTAGCTGCCGGACTGCAGGGTGCCCGAGTAGATGCGCACGAAGGTCAGGCGGCCCACGTAGGGGTCAGCCATGATCTTGAACGCCAGTGCGGCCAGCTTGCCTTCGGGGTCGGCGGGGAACTCGGTGGTGTCCTCGCTGTCCTCGATCTTGCCCTTGATGGCGGGCACTTCCAGGGGGCTGGGCAGGTAGTCCACCACGGCGTCGAGCAGCAGCTGCACGCCCTTGTTCTTCAGGGCGCTACCGCACAGCACGGGGAAGATCTTCTTCTCGATGGTGCCCTTACGCAGCGCGGCGACCAGCTGCTCCACGCTGGGCTCCTCGCCTTCGAGGTACATCATCATCAGGTCTTCGTCCACTTCGGCGGCGGCTTCGATCAGAGCCGCGCGCATTTCCGTCACCTTGTCCGCGTACTCGGCGGGCACGTCGTGCTCCTGGATCTCGGTGCCCAGGTCATTGGTGTAGGTGTAGGCGCGCTGGCGCACGATGTCGATGATGCCTTTGAAGTCGCTCTCCTGGCCCATGGGGTACTGCACGGGGGCCGGGATGGCGCCGAGGCGCTCGCGGATGTCGTTCAGCACCAGTTCGAAGCTGGCGCCGGTCTTGTCCATCTTGTTGGAAAAGGCGATGCGGGGCACACCGTAGCGGTCGGCCTGACGCCACACGGTTTCCGACTGAGGCTCCACGCCCTGGCTGGAGTCGAACACCGCCACGGCGCCGTCGAGCACGCGCATGGAGCGCTCCACTTCGATGGTGAAGTCCACGTGACCGGGGGTATCGATGATGTTGACGACGTATTCCTGCTCGGTGCCGCTGCGGGTCCACTTGGCGGTGGTGGCGGCGGCGGTGATGGTGATGCCGCGCTCGCGCTCCTGCTCCATCCAGTCCATGGTGGCGGCGCCGTCGTGCACTTCACCGATGTTGTGGGTACGGCCGGTGTAGTACAGGATGCGCTCAGTAGTGGTGGTCTTACCGGCGTCAATGTGCGCGGCAATCCCGATATTGCGGAAGTGGGTGAGGTAGCTCTGGGCTTTGGTGGTCATAAGACTCCCTGATTGTGTGGGGTGACGTGTCACGCCACCGTAAGGTCGGCGCGGTTTCCCTTCACGCGAGATGGACGGCAGGGGGCGCCTACCGTCCGACAATTCTTCTTCCGTTCTGAGCTTTCCCGTGTCTCCCACGGCACCTTGCGTTCAAGGCCTTCAGGCCGCAAGCTGGCGCGGCCCTGCGCGAGAGACACTTCGGTTCCTGCTCGCTCCGCCCGGACCCTGGGGCGCGGGGCCCCAGCGTTCTAGAATTACCAGCGGTAGTGGGCGTAGGCGCGGTTGGCTTCGGCCATGCGCTCCACGTCGTCTTTCTTCTTGATGGCGCCGCCACGGCCCTGCGCGGCGTCCATGATCTCGCCGGCCAGGCGCTCCACGGCGGTGCGCTCGGGACGGCCGTCCACGGCGCTGATCATCCAGCGCAGGGTCAGGCTCTGCTTGCGGCGCTCGGTGGGCTCCACGGGCACCTGGTAGGTGCTGCCGCCCACGCGGCGGCTGCGCACTTCCACGCGGGGTTTGACGTTGTCGTAGGCCTGCTTGAAGATCTTCAGGGACTCCTGACCGGTGCGCTCCTGAACGAGCTTCATGGCTCCGTAGAAAATGCGGCTGGCGAGGTTCTTCTTACCATCGCGCATGATGCGGTTGATCATCGCGCTCACCAGCACGTCCTGGTAGACCAGGTCCGGCTGGATGACGCGCACTTCAGCTTGGCGGCGACGTGCCATGGTTGACTCCCTTGAGGCTCAGCCCAGACCCAGCTGGGCGAGCGGCGCGCACTTCAGGCGCGAATAACGTGCTTCATTGGCATCACCCCTTAGGGTGAAGGCGGGCAGGGGGGGTGACCCCCGGCCTTACTTCTTCTTCGCGCCCGCAGCGGCAGCGCCGGCCTTGGGCTTCTTGGTGCCGTACTTGGAACGGCTCTTGTTGCGGTCTTTGACGCCCTGGGTGTCCAGGCTGCCGCGCACGATGTGGTAGCGCACACCGGGGAGGTCCTTCACACGGCCGCCGCGAATGAGCACCACGCTGTGCTCCTGCAGGTTGTGGCCTTCACCGGGAATGTACGCGGTGACCTCGAAGGCGCTGGACAGACGAACGCGGGCGATCTTACGCAGCGCCGAGTTCGGCTTCTTGGGGGTGGTGGTCTTCACGACCGTGCACACGCCACGGCGGAAGGGGCTGCCCTTAAGGGCCGGAACCTTGCTCTTCTTCTGGATCGTCTTGCGACCCTTACGGAGCAGTTGCTGGGTGGTAGGCAGGGGAAATCACTCCTAGCTGGGATAAGCAGATGCTTGTAGAGAGGGCGGATGGCCGTGCCACGCGGACGGGCTCGGCGCTGGGTTGGCAGGTGAACGGCTTGAGGTGATCACGCACCGCGCCTGGGCCGCTGCGCCCATAGCAGGGCAGCGCCGGCGGTGGCCGGCCGAAAAACCCCCTGGTGCAACCCGGAACCGGGGCAGTTTTCAACCTTGAAAGCATACGCCTTCGCCCCTGACAAGTGCAAGCGCGGGCTGAACGCCGCTCCAGCCCACGTTGATCGGCGCAACGACAGCGTGCCCTCCCTCTCCTCTGAACTGAGTTATTTCCCGTCCCAGTAAGCCAATACCAATGGCCAGAACGCGAGCACGGGACACAGGATCAGCCACATCAGCGGCCAGAATCGCCGTGGCGTGAGGATCACGATCAGGGCAGCCACAAGCGCTCCGAGCACACCCAGAACCATCACCACGGTAACGATGAGCAGAGCGCCTCCAGCCATACAGGCAGTCTGAACGGCCGGGCGCGGGCATGTGTCCGTCTTCAGGTCAGCTTTCAACCAGACCGCAGCGGAGAAATTGACCAATGGCGAGCTTGATTGAGGAACGTGTGTACCCGCGTGGGAGTGGCGCGCGGCCAAGAGGGCATGCTACACTCCCCTCTGCCCGTTCTTTCCCGTGCGGAGAGGTGCCAGAGTGGTTGAATGGGTCGGTCTCGAAAACCGAAGTAGTCGCAAGGCTACCGTGGGTTCGAATCCCACCCTCTTCGCCAACGCAGCCCCCAGGTTCCGGCCTGGGGGCGCTGCATTTGGGGTGGGTCCGGGGCTGGCGGCCAAGGCTTCAATGCGGCGCAGCCCACGCGGCCAGCACCGCCGCCTCGCGCGCTGCACGGACCACGGCGCCGTGCGCTTCCCGGAGTCCCTCGCCTTTCAAAGGCAGGTACAGGGCGTCGTACAGGGCCTGCCCAGCTCGGGCCAGGGCCACCAGTTCGGCGCGCCACGCGGCGGGGTCGGCCGGGGCCCAGGTCTGGGGGTCGGCCTCGTCCTGAAGCAGGGCAAAGGGGTCGGCCAGATGGGCGGCCGTCCATTCCAGGTGCTGCCGCAGCGCCAGCACCCGGCGGGCCAGGGTGGGCTGAGCCTGCACCGCCGCAAAATCCAGGACGTGCACCGCCCGCATTAGCCCCAGCTCGCCGGGGGCGCTGAACAGGCCCGAAAAGCCATCCGGGCCATAGAGGACTTCCCGCAGGGTGTCGCGTAACAGGTCGGCCGCCATCTTCGGTTCACGGTACGCCACTCAGCGGATGCGGGTTGCCGGCCCCCTCCCCTACCCTGAAGCCACGATGATCCTGACGATCAAGATTTTCCTGTAATCGCACACGTTCTGCAGCGGCCCCCACGGTAAAATGGGGCTAATGCTGGACCCTGTGCCCACCCCGGCGCCGCGCCCCTTCGTGCGGCGGCCCGGCGCGGGCACGGGTGCGACCTCCCGGGCTTTTGAGCTGTTGCTCGCCCCGTCACCCTCTCTGTCTGGCCCTGGGCGCTGTGCCCTGGCCGGACCTCCCTGTAAGGAAGTGACCCACCATAGATAAAGTGCATGGCAACCTGTCTGGCCTGCGTCCCGCACAACTGAAAGCCCTGGGCAACCTGTACCGCCGCCGCATTGAGCCGGGTCGCATTGGCTCGCCGGAACTGGCGCGCAACCTCGCCGAGCTGTCGCACGACGTTCGCCGAGAGGTGGGCGTACTGATTGACCGCCGTGGCCGCGTGATTTCCGTCAGCGTGGCCGACGCCAAGGGCACCGAGTTCCCCGATCTGCGCCTGGGCGAAAACCGGCTGGCGGGCTTTCACCTGCTGCACACCCACCCGCGCGGCGGGGCGCTCAGCAAGAGCGACCTCTCCACGCTGTTCCTGAAGCGCCTGGACGCTGTGAGTGCCATTGAGGTGCGCCAGGAAGGCCAGCCCGGGCTGGTGCACACCGCCCACCTGACCCCGCCCGGCACCGTGGGCGAGGAAGAGGACTGGCGCATTCTGCCGCCCGTGCCCGCGTTCCAGATTGATGAATTCGACCTGGGCGCACAGGTGAGCGCCCTGGAAGAGGAAATCGCGCGTACGGCCCGCACTCGCGAGGCCAAAAAAGACCACGAGCGCGCCATTCTGGTGCAGATTGACCAGGGCGAATTTGACGCCGAGGAGCGTCTGGACGAACTGGCCGAGCTGGCCCGCACGGCAGGGGCGGAAGTGGTGCACCGCGAGCTGGTGTACCGCCGCCACCTGAAGGCAGGGACACTGGTGGGCGCGGGCAAGCTGGAAGAACTGACCAGCAAGGCCTACCACCTGGACGCCGACCTGCTGATTTTCGGGCAGGAACTGGGGCCGGCCCAGGCGCGCGAGATCGAGGCCGCCACGGGCCTGAAGATCATTGACCGCACGCAGCTGATTCTGGATATCTTCGCGCTGCACGCGCAGGGTGTGGAATCGCGGCTGCAGGTGGAACTGGCGCAGCTGCGCTACATGAAGCCGCGCCTGCTGGGGGCCGGGGCGCAGCTCTCGCGCATCGGGGGCAGTGGGGGCAGCGCGGCGGGCGGCGCCATCGGCACGCGCGGGCCCGGGGAAACGAAGCTGGAGCTGGACCGCCGCCGCATCAACGACCGCCTGAGCTTTCTGGAAAAGCAACTCGAAGGCGTGTCCGCGCGGCGCGAGGAACGGCGCAAGCAGCGCGCCCGCAACGATGTGCCCGTGGTGTCGATTGTGGGCTACACCAACGCGGGCAAGTCCACGCTCCTGAACGCCTTTACGCATGCCGCCGAGGAACCCCGGCGCGTGCTGGCCGAAAACAAGCTGTTCGCCACCCTGCGGCCCACCAGCCGCCAGGGCTTCCTGGAAGGCATTGGCCCGGTGGTGCTGACCGACACGGTGGGGTTTATCCGTGACCTGCCCAAGGACCTGACCCGGGCTTTCCGCGCCACCCTGGAAGAAATTGGCGACGCCGACGTGCTGCTGCATGTGGTAGACGCCGCCAGCCCTGGGGCGGACACCCGCCTGGACGCCGTGAACCGCATTCTGGAAGAGCTGGGCTTCCGGGATATGCCCACCGTGATCGCGCTGAACAAGGCCGACGCCGCCGATCCAGACGCCCTGTCCCGCGAAGTGGAGCGCACCGGCGGCATTCCGGTGAGCGCCCTGCGCAACCTGGGCCTGAGTGAACTGAAAGAGGCCCTGGCCGACGCAGTGGCGCAGGTGCAGCGCCAGCAACTGGCCGCGCGCGAAGAGGCCCGCGAGCTGGCGGCGCAGTACCGGTAAGCAGTTATTCCTGCGGGGGACGTGTGAACAGACACGTCCCCCGCTTTCTTTCGTGTGACGCGGCGCCGCCTGAGCGCGTGCCAGAGTGCACAGGTGAAATTGGCATGGGTGTATCTGGCCCTGGTGGCGGTGGGTTGGCTACTGGGCGCCGTGGTGGGCGAGCGCACGGTGCCCACCCTGCTGCTGGCCTACGCGCCGCCGGTGCTGTGGCTGCTCCCGGCGCCCTTCGTGCTGGGCGCCGCACTGTGGCGGCGCCGGGGGCGACGCGCCGCGCTGGCAGGCACCTTGCTGGCGCTCTGGGGCGCGGGGCTGCTGCACTGGACCCCGCAGCGGGAGGGCGAACTGCGCGTGGTGACCTACAACGTGCTGCGCGGTGACCGGGTGAGCTCGGCGCAACTGGGACAGGCGCTGCGGACCCTGAACGCCGAAGTGATCCTGCTGCAGGAGAGCAACTTTCGCCGCCCTGGGGCGCGGGAGGCGCTGGCCGCCGCCTTGCCCGGCTACCGCGTGGTGCACGCCGCCGAGGTGACCACCCTGACCCGCCTGCCCCTGCTGAATGTGCGCCGGGTACCGCTGCCCCGCCACCGCCGCGAGGTGCTGGTGACGCGCCTGCGCTGGCAGGGCCGCCCGCTGACAGTGGTGAACGCCCACCTGGGCACCGTGCAGGTGGTGGACGCCCTGGCCGGCGACTGGGCCTCGCTGCACCGCACCCGCGCCGCCCGCGAAGAGCAGGGACGGATGCTCACCGAGCTCGCGGCGCAGACCCAGGGCCCGGTGCTGCTGGGCGGCGACCTGAACACGCCGCCGCGCGGCCGGCTGTGGCGGCAGCTGCGGGCAGCCTACGGCGCAGGTGCCCACGACCATGCGGGGCGCGGCGCCGGCTGGACCTTTCCAGCCCTGAAGGTGCGCATTGATCACGTGCTCAGCCCGGACCTGCGTCCGGCCCGCAGCCGGGTGCTGCCCTGGCGCTTCAGCGACCACCGCCCGTTGCTGACGGAGTGGCAACCAGGACCCCCGGCAGAGGCCGCTGCGCCCTAAGCCACCCCTCGGTCTGTGCTGGGGTCCGCAGGCGGATCAGCTGCAGGTGGGGATGCGCCGCGACCAGCGCAAGGGTTTCGCCCCGCCGCCGCCAGTGGGTGTACATGGCCCAGCGCACCGGGCCCTCGGCACTCAAGGTGCCACGCAGCGTTTCGCGATTGCCATTCCACAGTTCTTCCTGGGTAAGTACCCGCCAGACCGTGCGCCGCAGCACCCGGCCAAACACCACAGGGGCCGGGTAGTCCAGCCACACGATGGTGTCGGCCCGCGCCCAGCCGATATCGCGCGCCCGGCTGTAGTTGCCGTCCATGACCCAGGCCGGGGCGGCCGTGAACGCCGCCACCTGGGCCCGGAACTGTGCCAGCGGCGCCTCCTGCCAGCCCGCAAGATGGTTCCAGGCGTCCTGCTCGCCGTGCAGGACCCCCAGCCGGGCCGCGAGGTGCCGCGCCAGGGTGGTCTTGCCGCTGCCGGAAGTGCCAATCACGATGATGCGCTGCATGGGGGCAGGAGAGCAGAGGGAACGGGGAATGGCATCGGCCAGGTGGCGGAGGGAAGGGGGTCGAGAAGGGACGCTGGTCCAGCCACCCGGTCTGACACCAAGACCTGATCAAACTTGCCTCCTCTCCCCTCGACGTCTCGACGGCTCAACCCCTTGACCCTCCCCTATTCCCCGCGCGCCAGCTTCAGAATCCGTCCGCTGCTGTACTCCGCCACATACAGTTCGCCGCGCTCGTCCTCGCCGAAGGTGCTGGGGCCGCTCACCCGGCCCAGGACGCTCTTGGTCCAGGTGCGGCCAGTCATGCGTGCGGCCCACACGGTCCCTGAGGCAAAGTCGGCAAAGACGTACTGCCCCTTCAGGGCGGGAATGGCGCTGCCCCGGTACACGTAGCCGCCGGTCACGCTCTGCCCTTCCTGACGGCCGTAGACCAGCACCGGCTCCACGTAGGTGCCAGCCCGGCAACCCTCCTCGAAGCACTGCCGGCCCTCACGCACCCGCCAGCCGTAGTTTTCGCCGCCCTTGCTGCTGCGCGGCTGCCAGTCGATTTCTTCAAAGGCGTTCTGGCCCACGTCAGCAATGATCAGGTCGCCCGTCTGGCGGTCAAAGGAAAACCGCCAGGGGTTGCGCAGGCCATACGCCCAAATGTTGGGATTGACGCCCTGACGGTTCAGAAAGGGATTGCCCGGAGCTGGTTTGGCGTCGGCGCCGCGCACATCAAAGCGCAGAATCTTGCCCAGGGGCGAGGCCAGATTCTGCCCGTGGTTCTGCGGATCGCCGCCCGAGCCGCCGTCGCCCAGCCCCAGGTACAGAAAGCCGTCCGGGCCAAAGGCCAGCTGGCCGCCGTTGTGGTTGGGGTACGGCTGCTGGGCGGTGAACAGGGTCTTGGCGCTGCCGGGGTCGGCCCGGCGCCCGTCGGCCGTGGCGGTGTAGCGGGCCAGCACGGTATCGCCGCCACGGTCGGTGTAATGCACGAACAGGCGCCGGTTGGTCTTGTAGGCCGGATCAAAGGCCAGCCCCAGCAGGCCGCGCTCGCCCCCCGCCCGAGTCAGGGCGCGCAGGTCCAGAAACAGCTCCCCGCTGACTTTGCCGCCCTGCACCACCCGGATGCGCCCGTCCTGCTGCGCCATGAACAGCCGCCCCGAACCGTCCCCAGCGTGGGTGATGGCCGTGACCTGATTCAGGCCACTGAGAAAAGGCCGGAAGGCGACCTGGGGGGCCTGGGCCGAGGCGGGGCCCAGCGCGGCGGAAGCCAGGAGGGCGGCGGTCAGGGCAGGCAGCAGGCGCGGCATGCTCCAGTGTGCCTGGGCGCGCACCACCCCTACCGCAGGGCGGCGTGAAGGCGCCTTCACGGGTTTCATCCCTGCGGGGCTGTGGCCGCTGCCCAGACTGGACTTCCCTTTGATCTGCCCGACCTGGGGAACTGCCTGTTCCCGGCGGCGCGTGTGCCGATGAAAGGATGATGCCCAGAGCGCCGAGTCCGCCCGCCTGCCTGTCTGGCGCGGCAGCATGACCCGGCCGCAACCTGCCCCATCAGGAGGTGCTCCATGACTGGTCCCTATGACCGCCCGCCCGCCCCGGCCACTGAACCCACCGACACCCCCGGCCCCGTGCCCGAGCAGATGCCCGGCCAGGGCGGCACTGGCCCCATCAGCGACCCGCCCGCCAACCCCGACACCCCGGGGATGCCCGAACCCAACCCGCCCATGAACCCGGATACGCCGGGCCTGCCAGAACCGATGCCGGCAATGTAAAACCTGATCCCCAGGGCTCAGCCCCTTGGGGACCACGGCGGCCACCCCCTTACCTTCAGAGGGTGTGGCCGTTTGTTTTTAGCCAGTCGCGGTGCGTGGGCCAGTCGGGCATGAAGCGGGTGACGTGGGCCCAGTAGCGCGGCGAGTGGTTGAGTTCCAGCAGGTGCGCGGCTTCGTGCAGGGCCACGTAGCGCAGCACCGGCAGCGGCGCGCGGCTGAGTTTCCAGTGCAGGCGGATATCCCCGGCCGCCGTGCAACTGCCCCAGCGCGAGCGGGTATTGCTGACAGCCACCCGGCCCAGGCGGCCGGCGGCGCCCAGCCCGGCCGCGTACTCGGCCACCAACAGCCGGTAAGGTTCGGCGCAGGCCCGGCGGGTCCAGCGTTCCAGGGCGGCCTGGGGGTCACGCTCGGGCAGGTGCAGCTCGTCGCCCACCCGCTGCGCCGCGCGGCGGGCCGGGTCCAGCACCAGCGTGAGCGTCTCGCCCAGAAAAGGCAGGGGCTGGCCGTGGTGCGCCGCCGGGCGCTCCGGGGCGCGGGCGGCGTACCCGGCCAGATGCCCCGCCACCCAGTCACGCCGGGCTTCCAGAATGGCCTGCAGCTGCGCGGTGCTGACCCGCAGCGGGGCGTAGAGGGTCACCGCCCCGGGCTTGACCTGCAGCGCCACCGTGCGCCGCCGCCGACTGCGCTTGACCGTAACTGGCACCCCCGCGACTTCCCAACCCGACATCGCCCCACAGGAGAACGCAAAAGCCGGGCCAGTACATGAGACCTGGCCCGGCCCTGTTCCCGGACGCTTACAGCTGGTTGTAGGGCAGGCTGAAGGTGTCGCAGTCGTTGGGGTTGCCGCTCCGCAGGCCCGTCATGAACCACTTCACGCGCTGCTGGCTGGAGCCGTGCGTAAAGGCGTCGGGCACCACGCGGCCCTGCGACTGCCGCTGCAGGTTGTCGTCACCAATGGCTTCGGCGGTGCGGACGGCCTCCTGCACGTCGGCCTGGGTGATGTTGGTCTGCTCGCGGGTGCGGTTGCCCCACACACCGGCAAAGCAGTCGGCCTGCAATTCCAGGCGCACGCCGTAGCTGTTGGCCTCGGCTTCGGTGCGGGCGCTGCGCTGGCGGCGGTTGACCTGATCGGCAATCCCCAGTTCGTTCTGGATGTGGTGGCCGACCTCGTGGGCGATCACGTAAGCGTAGGCGAAGTCGCCGCCGCCACCCAGGCGCTGCTGCATGGTGGCGAAGAAGCTGGTGTCCAGGTAGATGCCGTTGTCAGCCGGGCAGTAGAAGGGACCCACGGCGCTGCTGGCCTGTCCGCAGCCGCTGTTCGTGCCACGGGTATACAGCACCAGCGGCGGCTTGGTGTAGGTGCGGCCCGCTTCCTGGAACACCTGGCCCCAGACCTGATTGGTGCTGCCCAGAATGCGGTCCACGAACTGGTACTCCTCGTCGTTGGCGCTGGGTGCATTCCCAGACTGGGTCTGCGGCGCGCTCTGCTGACCGCCGCCCAGAATGGCCCCAGGGTCCACCCCGAAGAACATGGCAATCAGGGCAATGATCAGGCCGCCCACGCCCCCCACAGCGATCCCGCCCCCAGGCAGGCCCCCACCGCGTCGGTCATCAATCCCGCCCCCACTGCCGGGCAAATTTTTCCAGTCCATAGGCGTCTCCTTCAGCGTGGGGGCCTCACACGGCCCACCCGGCTGCTTCAGAGCCCATTGTAGAAATTGCCGCACCAGGCGCGGTTGAAGTGACCTTTAGGCTTTGCAGTAAAGATCTGAAGATTGGCGTCAGCGGCGCCAGAAGGCCCCGGCCACCAGCCCCAGCGCCGCGCCCAGCAGCAGCCCCGCCGGCAACCCCGCCGAGGCACGCGCCTTGAGGTCGCCGGGGAGCAGCGCGCCCAGCAGGCGGTCCAGACCCAGCCCGGCCAGCAGCAGCATCCCCACCAGCGCTGCCCCCATCCCCAGGGCCACCAGTTCCCGGCCGGGCGAGGCCCCGCCCACCACCAGCGCCCGGGGCAGGCCGGCCACCGCCGCGCCCATCAGCCCCACCGCCAGATACACCAGCCCGAAGCCGCGACTGAAGCTGTCCCCGGTCAGCACCATCAGGGCGGTCACCAGCACCATGCCGCCGCCAAAACCGGCGAGGGCCAGTGCCAGCGGACCCCGCACCGTCATCATGCCCAGGGCCAGTGCCCCTGCGGCGCCGCCCCCCAACAGCCAGCCCAGTGCCGTCATAGGGTCAGTTGTACCCCAACCGGAAGGGCGGCGCGCCCTCCTTCAGGCGGAGGAGTCGCCAACGAAAGACAGGTGGGTGGGGTGCCCTGCCTCGTGGACCACCACGTACAGGCTCTCACCCCAGCCCAGGGCGTCTGTCAGTTCGTCGCAGGCCTGAATCTGCTCCAGCGTGGGCGGCGCAGTGCCAAACAGCGCCACAAGTTCTTCGTGGCTGAGCTGTTTCATGCCCCAGTCCTCCGGGTGGGCGGCCAGACCCGGAACATCCAGAATGGTGCGGGTGCCGTCCGCGTCTGCCGCTTCTCTCGCCTCTTCGATGTTGGCGTGCCCGGCTCCGGGTGCCGGCGAATCCTCCGTGACCGGAAAGGCGGGGAACATGATGACGGGGGAATATCGGCCTGCCTCAAACTCCCGCTCCTTCAACTGCTGCACCACGGCCGCGACATCCGCATCGTAGGGTTCGACATACCACCACAGCTGACCGCCCATATGGCAGATCGTACGGGAAAAGCGCGGCGGTGGCTGCCGACCTTTCGCCAAAGACGGAACGGACAGGAGGCCTGTTTCCCCTGTCCGTCCCGATCCCTAGCCGCTTAGCTGAACAGGGTGCTTACGCTGGCGCCGGTGTGAATGTTGGTAATTGCATTGGCGAACAGGGGCGCCACGTCCAGCACGGCGAGGCGACCGTTGGCCGCTTCGATCTTGCTGTCCGGCACCAGCACCGTGTTCGTGCTGGCCACCTGGGTCACGTTCAGGCCCGCAATGCGCTGAATGGCCGGGCCGGTGTACACCCCGTGCGTGACCGCCACGTACACGTCCTTGGCGCCCATGCTGCGGGCAATGTTCACGGTTTCCACGAGGCTGCCGGCCGTGCTGATCTCGTCGTCCACGATGAACACCGTCTTGCCTTCCACGTCCCCGATCAGGGCGCGGGGCCGGACTTCGGTGTCGGACAGGCGCTCTTTGTCAATCATGGCGAGGCCCGAATCCAGGCGCCGGGCAATCTGCGAAGCGCGCTTGATACTGCCGGCGTCGGGGGCCAGCACCACGCCGTTGTGGGCGTCCGGCACCGACTTCTTGAAGTGCTGCGCCAGCACCACATCGGCCGAGAGGTGGTCCACCGGCACCTTGAAAAAGCCGTGCACCTGCGGGGCGTGCAGGGTCATGGTGAGAATGCGGTCGGCGCCCGCCTCCTGCAGCAGATCGGCGATCAGGCGCCCGGCAATGGAGATCCGGGGGCTGTCTTTCTTGTCGCTGCGCGCATACGAGTAGTAAGGAATGACGGCCGTGACCCGCCCGGCGCTGGCGCTCTTGGCCGCGTCGATCATCAGCATCAGTTCCATGATCGAGTCGCTGACCGGCGTGGAGAAGCTCTGCACGATAAACACGTCGCCTTCACGCAGGGATTCCTCGTAATGCACGATGATGTTGTCGTTACTGAACTTCTCGGTGGTGCTTTCGCCCAGCGGCACCCCCAGGTGGTCGCAGATGGCCTGGGCCAGCGGGCGGTTACTCTGCCCGGCGAAGACCAGCAGGGGCGAGCGGCGACTTTGCAGCAGGGTGGACGGAGCGCGGTGGGGGGCGGACAAGGGCAGATCCTCCAGAGACAAGGGGCGAAAAAACAGGGGCGTTTCGGTGCGGGCCCCGGGTGCAGGGCCGTCAACCGACCGCTGAGCAGCATACCTGCCCCAGTACAGGGGTGTCATGGCGCGCAGGCGTGCCCGGGCCGGGAACAGGGGCTAGGCGCGCCCCATGAATGTCTGCCCAACAGGGACAGCCCCCCGGACCCGGTAGGCTGGGCCCCATGACCCTGGACGCCGTGATCGTGGGGGCCGGGCCCAATGGGCTGTCGGCGGCCATTACGCTGGCGCGCGCTGGCCTGCGCGTGCAGGTGCTCGAAACGCATGACCGGGTGGGCGGCGGCCTGCAAAGCCGCGCGCTGACCCTGCCGGGGTTCGTGCATGATTACGGCTCGGCCATTCACCCGCTGGCGGTGGCCAGCCCGGCCTTCCAGCAGTGGCCGCTGCACGCCTTTGGGCTGCGCTGGGTGCACCCAGACGCCCCGGTGGCCCACCCCCTGCCCGAAGGTGCGGCGCTGCTGGAGCGCGACCTGCACGCCACGGCCGAGCGCCTGGGCCCGGACGGGCGGGCCTGGGTGCGCCTGTTTGCGCCGCTGGTCCGCGACCACGAGGCGCTGCTGGAAGACATCCTGCGGCCCCTGCCCCGGGTGCCACGCCACCCGCTGCTGCTGGCGCGCTTTGGCCTGCGCGGCCTGCCCAGCGCGGCGTGGATTGCCCAGACGCAGTTCCGCACCCCACAGGCCCGCGCACTGTGGGCGGGCTTGGCCGCGCACACCACACTGCCACTGAGCACCCCAGGCACCGCCGCCATGACGCTGGTGCTGGGGCTGCTGGCGCACGCGGTGGGCTGGCCCTTTCCGGCCGGAGGCGCGCAGACCCTGGCCGACGCCCTAGCCGCCTACCTGCGCCACCTGGGCGGCGAGGTGCTCACGGGCGTCACCGTGCGCGGCCCCGCCGACCTGCCTCCGGCCCGGGTGACGCTGGTGGACAGCAGCCCCCGCGTGCTGCTGGACATGCTGGGCGAGCGGGCCCCCGCCCGCTACCGCGCCGCCCTGGAAGGCTTCCGGTACGGCCCCGGCATTCAGAAGTTCGACTACGCGCTTTCGGGGCCGGTACCCTGGGCAGACCCTCAGGTGGCGCGCGCCGCCACCGTACATGTGGGGGGCCCCGCCGCCGACATCGCAGCGGCCGAGGCGGTGGTCGCCCGGCGCATTCCGGCGCGGCCCTATGTGCTGACGGCGCAGCACACGTTGTTTGACCCCAGCCGCGCGCCCGCCGGGCAGCACACCTTCTGGGCCTACACCCATATTCCCAATGGGAGCGCCGGGGACGCGCAGGCGGTGGTAGAAGCCCAACTTGAACGCTTTGCCCCTGGCTTCGGTGAACGCGTGCTGGCCTGCACCCGCACCACGGCGGCGAAGCTCCAGGCCTTCAGCCCGGTCTTTCAGGGGGGGGACGTGAACGGCGGGCGCGGCGACCTGTGGGGCCTACTGGCCCGACCGGTGCTGAGCCCCACGCCCTACCGCACACCTGTAAAAGGGGTCTACCTGTGCTCCAGTGCCACCCCACCCGGCGGCGGCATTCACGGTATGGCCGGGCACCACGCGGCGCTGGCGGCCCTGAAGGACGAGTTCGGGATTCAGGGCACGCCGTAAAAGGCCCAGGTAGGGGGCTCGGACAGCAGCGACCACAGTGTTAGGGGCCCTCTTCCCCTCTGGACGATCTTTGCCCCCGATTCAAACGAGTGGCGCCGGCGCAAGCAAGGGACTCCTCCGGGCGTGACGCCGGCAAGCCAGTTGAGGCTGTGGTTGAGAGCGGCAGGTCCACCGTCCCCTGTGGCAGCGAGCTTATGCTCCCTCACCACCTGACACGACCCAGACAGGACTGCTCTTCAGTCAACCATCTAGACAGCTCCGCTGAAGTGAACCCCAGGAACACGGGCAGCTGACATCGCTGGCTTGAGATGGCAATCGTGAAAAAATTCATCCTCTGTGCGGCCGTCGTCCTGACGGCCTGTGGCCTGAGTCCCCAAACCACCGAGCTGTCCACGGCGCCCGAGCTGAACGCGCAGGCCGTGCCGCCCGTCACGCTGCTGGCTGCCGGAGACATCGGCAAATGCGGCTACGACGGCGCCGCCAAAACCGGCACGCTGGTGCGGCGCATTCTGGGCACCAACCCCACGGCGCTGGTGGCGGCCCTGGGCGATCTGGCGTACCCGAACGGCACCGCCACCGATTTCCGCAACTGCTACGACCCGCACTGGGGCTCGTTCAAAGCCAGCACCCGCCCCGCGCCCGGCAACCACGAGTATTACACCAGCGGCGCGGCCCCCTACTACGCGTACTTTGGCGCCAACGCGGGCCCGGCGGGTAAGGGCTACTACAGCTTCGACTTCGGGGCGTGGCACATCGTGTCGCTGAACAGCAACTGCTCGGCCATCGGCGGATGCGCGGCCGGCTCACCGCAGGAACAGTGGCTGCGCGCCGATCTGAGCGCGTCCACCAAGCGCTGCACCCTGGCCTTCTGGCACCACCCGCTGTTCAGCTCGGGGCAACACGGCAACAACACGGCCACGCGCGACCTGTACAAGGCGCTGTATCAGGCGCGGGCCGAAATTGTGCTCAACGGCCACGACCACCACTACGAGCGCTTTGCCCTGCAGGACCACCTGGGCAACGCCACCACGGCCGGCATCCGCGAATTTCTGGTGGGCACGGGGGGCGGCGGCCTGTACAGCACCTCAACCCCCAGGCGCAACAGCGTGGTGCGCTACAACCAGGGCTACGGCATCCTGAAGTTGACCCTGGGCGACGGCCAGTACAGCTGGGACTTCGTCTCGGAAGACGGCAAGACCTGGACCGACCGGGGCACCGGCACCTGCGCCTGAAGCCAGAGAGAAAGCAGCGCCTGGAAATGTCCCCAGGCGCTGCTTTCTGCCAACGCTTCTCAACGCTTGGCCAAGCGGGAGTCCAGCGGTGGCGGCCTCATCCACAGGCCGGCCCAAGCGAAGACGACGCCACTCCAGCAGCCTGGCCCAGGCGTGCAGAGACAGAGAGTGACCTCTCTGGCCGTCGTGCGGCCCACCCGGCTCAGCGTTTCTTTTTCTTCTTGGTCTTGATCTTGGCTGGATCGTTCAGGCCCGCGCTGGTAATGGCGGTGGCGCGGTCTCCCGTGAAAGTAACGTTGGCGTAGCTGGCCGCCGAGTTCTTCCACTGGTACACCGCCTGATTGCCCGCTGCCGACAGCTGCTCACCGGGGGCGCCCACAATCTGCCGCACCTCGGCCAATGACAGGCCCGTGCGCAGGCGCCCATATTCGGCCTTGGTAATCAGGTCTTCGGGGCCGCCGCACGCCACCAGCGCACTGCCCCCCACGAGGGCCAACCAGAACAGCCGCCAACGGTTCATATGCCTCCTGTGGGGCTGATCCACCCTACTCGCCCCGGAAGATCTTGCCCACCTTGCCCAGAAAACCCTCGTGCTTCTCGTTCACCTCGTCGCCCACGGCGCGGGCGTAGGCCAGCAGGGCTTCACGCGCTTCAGGGTTCAGCTGGCTGGGTTTGGGGACCACCACATCGTATTCCACGATCAGGTCGCCGGTGCCGGCACCCTGCAGGCGGGGCATACCCTGGCCGCGCAGCCGGTGCAGTTCGCCGTGCTGGGTGCCGGCCTTGACCTCCACTGGCACCGGACCATCCAGGGTGGGCACAGTGATCTGCCCGCCCAGCGCCGCCTTGGCAAAGCCGATTTTGGCCGTGTGAATCAGGTGCTCCTGCTCGCGGCGCAGCTCGGGGTGGCGCTCCATTTCGATGTGCACGTACAGGTCGCCGTTGCCGCCGGGGCCCTCGTTGCCCATGCCGCTCACGCGGATGCGGTAGCCCTCGTCAATGCCCCGGGGCAGCTTCACGCTGACCGTTTCTTCTTTCAGGGTGCGGCCCCGGCCCTTACAGACCGTGCAGGGGTCCTGAATGGTCTGACCCTCGCCCCGGCAGGTGGGGCAGGGCTGCTGGGTTTCCACCACGCCGAAGATGGTGCGGGCCTGCGCGCGCACGGCACCCACGCCGCCGCAGGTGGTGCAGGACACAGGCGGCTTGCCGCCGGGCTCGGTGCGGCTGCCGTGGCAGTGCTCGCAGTCGGTCAGGCGGTCCACCGTGACCTGGATCTCCTCGCCCGCGCGGGCCTGGGCCAGCGTGACGTGGGCCTCGGTTTCCAGGTCGTCACCCCGGGCCGGACCCCGGCGCCCCCGGCCACCCACCGCGCCGCCGAACAGCTGCTCGAAGATGTCCATGGGGTCAAAGCCGGCCCCGCCCATGCCGCCAAAGGGATCGCCGCCGGGCATCCCGGCCCCCGGCGCGCTGCCAAAGCGGTCGTAGTGCGCGCGCTTCTCGGCGTCGCTGAGCACCGCGTAGGCCTCGTTGATCTGTGCGAACTTCTCGGCCGCCCCGGCCTCCTTGTTGCGGTCCGGGTGGTATTTCAGGGCCAGTTTGCGGTAAGCGGACTTGATCTCATCGGCGCTCGCGCTTCGCGCCACGCCCAGCAGTTCGTAGTAATCCATGGCTCGTGTCTCGCCGGGCACCGCTGCTTGCGGGCAGGGGCCGGGCCTCCGTCTCCCAGGTTAACATGACCGCACTCAGGAAAAGTGGGTTCTTGGCTATGAGCTTTGAGCCATGGGCCATGAGGAGGTGTTCCTCAAAGCCCATGGCTCATGGCCCATAGCCCCTTAGTTCTGCTGCGAAGCCCGCCAGCCCAGCACCGCGCCCGCCACCTCGGGGCCCGACACCACGCAGGCCAGCTGGCCCGCGCCGTGCGGCAGCAGCAGCACCGAGGCGCCGCCGTAATTCAGGGTCAGGTGGCCCAGGTCGCCCTGGCCCACGTGGGCACTGCCCACATTCGCGGCCGTGAGCAGAAAGCGGGCGTACATCCCAAAGGCTTCGGGCAGGGCCGCGCCTGTCTGGGCCGCCACGGCGCCGTTCTCGCCGTACAGGGTCGCGCCCCGCACCCCGGCCACCTGCGCCAGCCCCGCCAGGGGGCCGGTTTCGGTGGGGGCGGTGGGGGCAGGCGCGCTGCTGGCCGCCGGCGCCGCTTCGGCCGCTGGCACCCGGGCGGCCAGCGCCGCGCGCAGGTGGGGCTCAATAGCGGGCAGCAGTTCGCCAGGGGTAAAGGGCTTGCGCAGCACGCCGCAGGCGCCCGCCGCCTGGGCGTCGCGCTGGGTCACCTCGTCCACGATGCCGCTCATGAGCATGATGGGCACCGTCACACCCTGGTCGCCCAGAATGCGCGTGAGTTCCAGGCCGCTCATACCGGGCATCAGGATGTCGGCCAGGATCATGTCGGGCATGGGGTCCAGGGTGTTCAGGGCGCTCTCGGCGCTGTCGGCCATGCGCACGGCGAAGCCCTGTGGGGCCAGAATGCGCTCCAGGGCTTTACGGACACTGACGCTGTCGTCCACCACCAGCACGGTGGTGGGGTTGTTGGGGTCAGTCAGATCAGACGGGTTCATGAGGCCTCCAGGGCGGACGCAAGCGGGTCGGCGGCTTGGGCATGGTCGACATGCACCGCCGCTTCCATCAGAAGCCGGGCGGTGGGCAGAGTGATCTGCCGGGGGTAACCGTCCAGGGCGTCGGGAGAAAGAAGGTGAAAGCGGAAGTCGCCCTCCGCACGGGCGCTGAGCAGAAACGGCACGGCCTGGGTGGGTGCGCGGTCGCCGCACTCGGCGTCAATAATCTCGCCCCGGCGCAGCACGAGGTGCGCAGGCTGCGCGCCCAGGTGCACCAGCAGCAGCCCCGAGAGCTGCAGGTCCTGCGCGCACAGCAGCACGTCAGTCAGGCCCAGGTCGCTCAGCTGCCCGTCCAGGGCCGCCGCTTCAGGGTCGTCCCAGGTGGGCGCGCTGAGCCCCGGCATGCGGGCCAGGGCGCGCGCCAGCCCTTCGGGGGCAGTCATGCCGGCCGGCACCACCACGTCAAAGGGTCCACCGTAGCGGCCTGGCAGCTGGGCGCCGGGAATCAGCACCACCGTCTCAGCACTGGCCGGGTCGTCGCGCAGAATCTCGTGCAGGTCGGCCGGGCTCAGGTCGTCCAGCGCCGGGTCAATGACCACCAGGGGCGGGCGCTCGCGCTCAATCTGGGTCAGGGCGTGCAGGCCCCCCGCCGCCGTGGAGGCGCTCATGCCGGCCACCTCAATCAGGGCAGCGTGTGACAGGGCGCGCGACAGCTGGGGCGAGACCACCAGGCAGCCCGCTTGCGGACCAAGGGTCACGCCGGCACCTCCGCGCGCCCCGGCAGCAGGGCCGTGAGGCGGCGCAGCAGCAGCCGCTCCTCGGCGGGTTTGGCGAGGTAATCGTTGGCCCCCAGTTCCATGGCGAGTTGCTGGTGCTTCTCGCCCGCGCGGGTGGTCATCATGACCACGGGCGTGGCGGCGTGTTCGGGGGTGGCGCGTAGGGCGCGCAGCAGTTCAAAACCGTTCATTCGGGGCATTTCCAGGTCACTCAGCACAAGGTCAGCGTTCAGGCCGGCCAGCAGGCGTTCCAGGGCGTCCTGGCCGTCGTGGGCAGTGGTCACGGTAAAGCCCGCGCGCTCCAGGGTGCGCCCCACGTGGCGGCGCACGCTCAGGCTGTCGTCCACCAGCAGGACATGTGCCTGGGCAGCGCTGCCCACGGCCGCACGCGCCCGCTGGGGCCGGGCCTTCATGCGGCCCAGGCCCGCCGGGTCCAGCACCGCCACCGGATAGGCCTGACCACTCACGTCCATCAGCGTGGTCATGCCGCTGAGGTACTCCAGGCCGCCCAGCAGGTTGCCCGCTGGCCGCAGCACGATTTCTTCCAGGCTCAGGAATTCGTCCACGATCACGCTCAGGGTATCGCCCCCGGGCAGGGACAGACGAGCCACGTAGCGCTGGCGGGCCGGGGCCTCGCCCCACACCGCGCTCAGGTCCAGCGCGCCCTCCGGGGCCACGCCGTCCAGGGCGCTCATGCCCTGCAGCTGCGTGGCCAGCACCGCCACGCGCACGCTACCCACCCGCATCACCAGCACGTCGGTAATCTGCTGCGCCACCGGCACCGTCAGGCGCACGGCGGTGCCCCGGCCAGGGCGGCTGGTCAGGCTCACGCGGCCACCCATGCGGGCAATCGCGTCGCGCACGGCGTCCATGCCCACGCCGCGCCCAGCTTCCTGGGTGACCTGCTGCGCGGTGCTCAGGCCTGGCAGGAACACCAGCTGGGCGGTCTGTTCGTCGGTGTAGGTCGCCAGTTCCCCGGCACTGGCGTGGCCGGACTGCAGGGCGCGGGCGCGCAGGGCGTCAAAGTTCAGGCCCTTGCCGTCGTCGCGCACGGTCACGTGCAGCTGGCCGTCGGTCACACCCGCGCTCACCTGAATGTTCAGCTGGGCCGGCTTGCCAGCGGCCACGCGGGCGGCTTCGCCCTCGCCGCCGTGCACCGCCGCGTTGGTCAGCAGGTGCAGCAGCGCCTCGCCCAGCGGGCCGGCATGCTGGGCGTCCAGCAGGCTGTCTTCACCCTCAATGGTCAAGGTCAGGTCGGTGCGGCGCGAGGCCCAGCGGTGCAGGGGGGCGGTCACGCGCGACAGCGGCACCAGTCGGGCGCGGCTGAGTTCCACGCGCAGCTGGCGGGTCAGCTTTTCCAGGGCGGTTACTTCATCGCCCAGTGCGCTGATGGTCTGGGCGGTCTGGGCGCGCACTTCCACAAGGTCGGCGCTCAACTCGGTCACCGCGCGGGCCAGGATGTTCAGGTCGTCGTAGGTGTCCAGCTCCAGCGCCCCGAAGTCGCTCAGGCGGTCCTGCAGCTGACCGTCGCGGGCCGTCTGAGACGAAGTGTTCTGGGCCGCGGCATTCTGGGCCCCCATTTGCAGGTGGGGGTTCAGGTAGCGCTCTTCAAAGTCGCGCACCGTGCGCTGCACCCGCTCGTGGGCGGCGTCCAGGCTGGCAGCCACCTGCCCCTGGCGCAGGAAGAGGCCGTTCAGACGGGCGCGGGCGGCCACCAGCCCAGCCACGTCGTCTAGCATGCCGTCCAGGCGGGCGCTGTCCACACGCACACTCAGGCGCTCGGGGGCGGCCGTGGGAGCGGCGGCCTCGGGGCCAGCGGGGGCGGTGGGGGTCACTTCCTGGCCGGCCAGCAGCGCCGCGACCATGCTGCGGTACAGCGGCACCCGCTCGGCGGGGTCCTCGGCGCGGCCCTCGGCGTGGGCCAGCACGGCGCCCGCGAGGTTCAGGCCGTCGTCTAGCAGCCGCAGGGCACGCTCCAGGGTCACGGCGTCCTCACGGGCGGCGCCCAGCAGGTCTTCCATGGCGTGGCCCACATCGGCCAGCGGGGCGAGGCCCACCATCGCGCTGGAGCCCTTCAGGGTGTGCGCGGCGCGGAACAGCGCGGCGAGGTCGGGCGCTTCGGCGTGCAGGCCAGCGCGCAGCAGGGTCATCAGGTCCGAGGCTTCGGGCCCGAAGTCTTCCCAGATCTCGGCGTTGGTGACCGCAAAGGCTTCTTCCTTGGCGCCCTGCTGGCTGGAGCGGGCTTCCAGGCGAAACGGCTGGGTCTTCAGGAATTCGGTGACCTGCGCGGGGCCGGCAAGCTCGGCAAAGTGCAGTCCCACCTCGCCTTCACCCCGGCCGGTTTCCACCAGATCCAGGGCCCGGCTGAGGCAGGTGATCATGCGCTCAATGATCTCGGTCAGGGGCTGCACCGAGCCTTCGCCCAGTCCGGCACGGCCTTCCATCAGGCGCTCCATCAGGGCGGCCAGGGCGGCGGTCTGGGGGTAGCTGTACAGGGCGGCGGTGCCGTGCAGGCGGTGGCTGAGCACCCACAGCCGCTCCATGGCGGCCGGGCGGGCGTCGGGCACCCAGAGGTCCACGGTGGCGTCCTCCAGGCCCGCCACGACGCTGCGGGCATCCTGCAGGTACGTGGCGGTCAGGTCCGCGTCCAGGGTGACCGGGGTGTGGGGCTGCGTCATGGCGGTAAACCTCGCTCGGAAAGTGCTGGGGCGACAACTGGGGCGGTCGGGGAAGGCGGCTCAGAAGGACCGGGCTGGCGTGCGCTCTCCTGCCCGGGGCAGGGGGATGACACGCCAGCGCCGAAAAGGCTCAGTTCGTGGGGATCTTGAAGCGCGACAGGCCCTGCAGCAGGTTCTGCGCGAGGTGCTGCAGACGCTGGGCGGCGTCACGGCCGCGCTGCACGCTCTCGTGCGACTGCTCGGCCACCTGACCGATCTGCTCGACGGCCTCTTTCACCTGTTCCACGCTCTTCACCTGCTCGGTGGTGGCGGCGTTGATGCGCTCGGCAAACTGTGCGGACTCGGCGGCCAGCTTACCCAGCTGCTCGATGCGCTCCCCGGCGGCCGAGGCCACGCGGTAGCCCTGCTCCACCTCGCGCGTACCGTCTTCCACGCTGGCAACCACTTCGGTGATTTCCAGCTGCACCGTGCGAATCAGGCTGGCGATGCGAGCGGTGGCCTGCGCCGAGGAGTCGGCCAGCTTACGCACTTCATCGGCCACGATGGCGAAGCGGCTGCCTGCAGCGCCTGCACCGGCCGCCTCAATCGAGGCGTTCAGCGCCAGCAGGTTGGTCTGGCTGGAGAGGCGCGAAATGGTGTCGACGATTTCCTGAATTTCCAGCGAGCGGTCGCCCAGCGTCTTGATGCGCTTGGAGACGCCCTGCACCTCGCGGCGGATGTTCTGCATGCCGTCCAGGGTGCCCAGCACGGCCTCGCGGCCCTGCTGCGAGGCTTCCAGCGCCTGACGGGCGGACTCGGCGCTCTGCTGCGCGGCTTCGGCCATCTCGCGGAAGCCTTCGGTCACGGCGCGCACCTGATCGGCCACGCGGCGGGTTTCGCTGGTGGTGGTGTCGGCGCCCTGCACGATCTGGTCGGTGGTGCTCAGCATGTCGCGGCTGGCGGCGGTCACGGACTGCGAGGCTTTCTGCACTTCACCCAGCACGGCCCCCAGCTCATCGACCATCACGTTGATCGAGTCCACCACGTTGCCCAGCACGTCCTCGGACACCACGCCGCGCCGGGTCAGGTCGCCGCCGGCGATGTCCATGGTCACGTCCAGGAAGTTGCCGATGTTCGCCTGCAGCTTCAGCGCTTCTTCGCGCTCCATGGCGTTCTTGGCTTCGTTCTCGCGCAGCTGCGCGGTCGCGCCGTTGAAGGTGTGGGCCATGAAGCCCAGCTCGTCGCGGGTCTGCACCGGCACCAGCACGTTCAGGTCGCCCTGCGACACGGCGCGGCTGGCGCGAGTCAGCTCCGAGAGCGGCTTCACGATAGAGCGCGACAGGCGAATCAGCAGGGTAAAGGCCAGCACCAGCGCGCCGATAATGGCGGCCAGGGTCAGCAGACGGGCGCGCTCAATGCGGTCCTTGCGCTCCTCAATCACCCGGGTCAGTTCCTTCACGCCGCCGTTGAACGAGGCCGTGACCTGCAGCAGGGCGTCGCCGCGAATGGTGTTCACGTTCACGGCCTTCAGGCTGTTGGACTCCACGGCCGCGCCCAGGTCGGCCACCGCCGGGGTCACCGCGTCACTCAGCTTCTCGGCGGCCTCGCCCACCGGCTTCAGGGACGGGTTGTAGCGCACCGCGCGCTCAATGCTGGTGTTGTAGGCGGCCACGCTGTCCAGCAACTGCACGTTCAGGTCGCGCAGCACGTTCAGGTAAGCGGTGTCGTCGCCGGGCTCGCGGTTCCCCGCTTCAACCGTCAGGTAGGCGAGGTTCAGCAGCGTGGACATCTTGGGCAGGTTGCGCAGCGAGGCTTCCATCAGGAAGAACGAGTCGGCCTGGGGGTCCAGCATCAGGTTCGACTGGGTCAGCAAGTCCTCGCTCAGGTCGCGCTGGTAGGTGGAGAGCAGCTGGCCGTAGGTCTGCAGCACGGCGAGGTCCGGCTGGGTGCCAATGGAGTCGGGCAGAATCTTCCAGTCACGGCGCAGGGCCTGCACACGCTCGCGGTACTCGGGGGCCACCTGGGCTTCCAGCCGGTTAATGGCGTTGTCCACAGCGGCGCCGGCCTTTTCGGCGCCAGCGGCGTCACCGGACAGCGCGCGGTCCACAAAGGCGGCGAGGCCCCCGTTGATGTCGCGCAGCGGCGCGAACTGGGTGATCCCGGCCAGCTCCTGCTGGGCGAAGGTCACGTCTTTTTGCTGTTCGATCAGCAGCGCGCCCACGAGGCCGGTGATGGGCAGACCGAAGGCCAGCGCGGCCAGCGAGAGCTTTTGACCCACGCGCAGCTGACCCAGCCAGCCAACACGCTGGACATTGGTTTTGCGCACAGAGCGGGCGAGACGAGCAGTCTGATACGGAATTTGCATGAGGGGCCTCCGGAGGCGGGGCAAGGAGTCAGGGGCGAGCGGTCAGGATGCGAGGAAGGCGCGCACTTCGCGGGCCAGGGTGACGACGTTGAGCAGCGGGCCGCCGGGCATCTCGATCAGCAGGGCGGTGCTGGGGGGGGGGCTGGGCAGCGAGGTCACGCCGTAGACCTCATTGACCAGCAGGGCCACGCGGTCACCTTCCACGCTGGTCAGCACCATCAGGCGCGGCTCTTCCCGCTCGGCCTCCGGGGTGCCCAGCAGGGCGGACAGGTCCAGCAGGGGCACGGCTCGACCTTGCAAGGTGGTCAGGCCGCGCAGCAGCGGCTCGCCGTGGGGCAACGGGGACACAGGCCCCAGTTCGGCAATCGCCTGCTCCCCCGACAGCGGCAGGGCAAAGCGTTCGGCCTGCACCCGGACGAGCAGCGCGCCCATCATCAGCCGATCAGCCTCTGGACCACTGCGTGCAGCTGGTCGGGGGTGTAGGGCTTGACGAGATAGTCGTCGGCGCCCTGGCGCAGGCCCCACTTCACGTCGGTCTCGTTGCCCTTGCTGGACACAAAGACCACCTTCAGGTTCTCCATGCCGGGCTGCTTGCGCAGGCCGCGCACGACTTCGTACCCGTTGCGCCCGGGCATGACCACATCCACCATCAGCAGTTCGGGGCGCACCTGCTCGGCCACCGCTTCCACCTGGGCCGGGTCACCCAGCGCCGTGACGTGGTGCTGGCCGCTGGCCAGGGCGGTTTCCAGGAATTTGAGGTCGGCGGGAGAGTCATCAACAATCAGAATTCGTGCCATAGGGATTCAGTGGTCCTTTCGGGGAGAAAAAGCGGGGAGAAGGGCAACAGGGGGCGCGGGCCGCTCAGTCGGCAGCGGCGCCGGTGGCGGCCGTGTCGAAGTCCAGTTCGTCCAGGTCACCGCCGCGTCCGGCGTCCATGAAGATGCTGGTGACGGCCAGACCCAGAAGCAGGAACGACACCACGCTCACCACGAGGCCCAGCAGCGAGGTATCTGCGCCGGCTGCTGCCGAACCCAGGGCCAGTTCGTCGGCCACGCGGTACTTCAGGGCGGCCATGCCGGTGTAGTGCATGCTGATAATCGCCACGCCCATCACCACGGATGCCAGCGCCTGCAGGCCCACGGTCTTGAGGCGGCCCTGCTGCGTGCGCCACGCCCCCGAGAGACGGTGGAACAGGAACAGCGCGGCCGTGCTGGCGCCCACGGCGATCAGCAGCGAGCCGATCAGCGGCAGCCACACCACTTCGACCGTGGTGCCGGGCACACGGAAGCCGTACATGCCCAGGTAGTGCATGACCGCGATCCCCGTGCCGGCCACGGTGCCGGCCACAGCCAGACGTCGCAGGTTGAACGCACCGCTGTGCACAATCAGCAGGGCCGGGTACATGAACAGCACGGCGGCCAGCCCGGACAGGGCGGTCAGCCCGCTGTTAAAGCCCACGGCCGCCTTGACCTCAAAGGCCAGCATGCCCACGAAGTGCATGGCCCAGATGCCGTAGCCCAGCACCAGGGCCTGGGCCACCAGCCAGAAGCGGTTGGCAGCGTTGCGCAGGTTGCGCCCCGCGCGCCCGGCCAGTTCCAGCGAGATATACGAGGCCAGCGCCGCAATCAGAAACGAGAGCGCAATATACGAACTGTTCCACGTATGGTGGACCATGCCACTGTGTTCCATCTAGGTTCCTCCTGTTGGACGGTTCAGGCAAACCGTTAACGTGAAGGCACGATAGAACCAGGGTGCTCACATAAAACTTACTGACCCCAGGCACCTTTTCATGATGCTGAGGTCAGGAAAGACAGGCGCTGTCTAGGCCGAGAAATTCAGGCCCCGCCACTAGGTGCAGGGCAGGCCTTTGATGAGAACTTCACTGCTGAATGCCAGCCCTATCGGCACGAGGAGCTCTGTCAGACACAGCCGTGGGCCGGGGCGCAACGGACAGAAGAGGGTTGCCGACCAACTGGAACGAATCCAACCCTGGCAGTTGTAGAGCTGAAAAATCTGGCCTCAATCCTTTCCCCGGTTGACCCTGTCCAGCACGAAAGCTGAGAAGACCCTGGATAACGAGGGCCATGTGATGGACCTCCATACCAAGGCCATGCCAACTACGTTCCCAGCCTGATTTACCTCAGGCTCAGCAGTGCGCCAGTACCCAGCAACAGGCAAAGGGGCGAGTACAGCCACATGTTCCAGCGGTGGAACGGCTGCACCCGGAAGGCGGGCGACAGCGTGGCCATGAGGAACCCCGCTATCCCCCGGGCCAGCAGAACGGCGGCCACCAGCCCAGCGCCCAGGCGCACCAGCGCAGGCCCCTGGGGTGCCCACACCACCAGCAGCGCGCCGACAAACAGCAGCCCCGCCACCACCAGACAGGGCCCCAGCCCTGGCAGGCCGCCGGACATGCCGCCCACCACCGCTCGCGCCAGGGCTTCCGGCGTGCGGGCCGGCCAGGGTGAACCCATCCCCCAGGCCACATGCAGCAGCCCCACCCCGATCAAACCCATGGCTGCCAGCAGATGCCACCCCAGTTGAATATCCATACCCTACGGTATGGTATGGAAAAGAAGATAGGGAGTGACAGGTGACCCGGAAAGTGAGACGGGGCTCCTCGTGGGGTTTGGCCAAAGTGGGGGACTGACAGTTGTCTGTCAGAGACTGTGCCCAGGCCACGGCTGCTCAAATAACAGGGAATCGAGCATCGGAATGTCTTCTCGTGCCTGCTCTCCCCTACCTACAGCCAACGCACCTGATCCGTTCGGAAGGAAAGCAGCGGCCACTCTCCTGCCCAGTGCCGGCCGGGCCTGATCACCCACTGGTTCAAACAGGCTTGGCCAACCCTCTGTTCAGGTATGGCCCAGAGCGGCGGCCACAACTTCACGGGCCTCGTTCATCACCTGGGCCAGATGCTCCGGGCCCCGGAAGCTTTCGGCATAGATCTTGTACACGTCTTCCGTGCCGCTGGGGCGGGCGGCAAACCACGCGTGGTCGGTGGTGACCTTCAGGCCGCCAATCGCGGCGTTGTTGCCCGGCGCGCGGGTGAGGCGCGCGGTGATGGGATCACCACCCAGCGTGGTGGCCGTCACCTGCTCGGGACTGAGGTTGCTGAGCACCTTTTTCTGCTCGGGGGTGGCGGGGGCGTCCTGGCGGTCATAGGCGGTTTCGCCGTAGCGGGCGGTCAGCGCCGCGAAGTGCTCAGCGGGGCTCTGGCCGGTGATGGCAGTCATTTCGGCGGCCAGCAGGCCCGCGATAATGCCGTCCTTGTCGGTGCTCCAGGCCCGGCCGTCCCGGCGCAGGAAGCTGGCCCCGGCCGATTCCTCACCGCCAAAACCCAGCGAGCCGTCCAGCAGCCCCCGCACGAAGTATTTGAAGCCCACCGGCACCTCCACCACGCGCCGGCCCAGCCCCGCGCCCACCCGGTCAATCAGGGCGCTGCTCACCAGGGTTTTGCCAATGGCGGCGTCCGGGCGCCAGCCGGGGCGGTGGGTGAACAGGTAGTCAATCATCACCGCGAGGTAATGGTTGGGGTTCATCAGCCCATCCGGGGTCACGATGCCGTGGCGGTCGGCGTCGGGATCGTTGCCCACGGCTACGTCAAAATCGCCTTTCAGGGCCAGCAGCCCGGCCATGGCGTAGGGGCTCGAGCAGTCCATGCGAATCTTGCCGTCGCGGTCCACACTCATGAAGGCAAAGCGCGGGTCCACGTCGTGGTTCACCACCGTCAGATTCAGGCGGTGTTCTTCGGCAATCAGCTCCCAGACGGGCAGGCTGGCGCCGCCCAGCGGGTCCACGCCGATACGCACGCCACTTTCGCGGATAGCGTCCAGGTCAATCACGGCGGGCAATTGCCGCACGTAGGGCCGCAGGAAATCAAAGGGGTCCAGCGCGTTCATGGCGTCTTCCAGCGAGACGCGGTGCACGTCGCGCAGTTCGCGTTCCAGAATGGCGTTCGCGCGGGCCTGAATGGCGCCCGTCACATCGGTGTCGGCGGGGCCGCCGCTGGGCGGGTTGTACTTGAAACCGCCGTCCTGCGGGGGGTTGTGGCTGGGCGTGATCACGATGCCGTCGGCCTGTTCGGCCCCGGCGCGGTTGTGTTCCAGAATCGCGTGGCTGATCAGGGGCGTGGCAGTCAGAGCACCGGCCTGGGCACGCACCCGCACGCCGTTGGCGGCCAGCACCTGCAGGGCGCTCATCCAGGCGGGTTCAGACAGGGCGTGGCTGTCCAGGCCCATGTACAGCGGCCCCGTGATGCCAGCGGCGGCGCGGTGCTCGGCCACGGCCTGGGCAATGGCCAGAATGTGGGCCTCGTTGAAGGTGCCGCCCAGGCTGCTGCCCCGGTGCCCGCTGGTGCCAAAGGCCACGCGCTGCAGGGGATCGGCGGGGTCGGGGCGGGTTTCGTAGTAATGGGCCACTAAGCGGGGAATGTTCGTCAGCAGGCGCTGTGGGGCGCGTTTTCCGGCCAGGTTGCTGATCGTCATGGGGCCCAGTCTACGCAGGGCGGCCCGGGCAGGCGGCGCTGGGGTAAGACAGCGTGAAGGCGCTTGCACTGCGCGCGGCGAGGCACTGGTAACCTGCGGGGTGCCATGAAGGAATTTCTGAACGACTGGTGGCGCCTGTTCAAGCTGATCGCCGGGTCGCTGGCGATTCCGGTGATTTTGTGGGGGATTTTGGTTTGGGCGGGGGTGTTGCGGTAGAGGGGATGTTGTCTGGGTTTGCCCCACCCCCCAGCCCCCTACCCCAAAGGGGCAGGGGGAGTTTTTCCGCTGCGCTCGGCAAACGTTGACTGACGATTTGGGGTGGCCCGGCTTCGCCCCGCGATGTACGCCGTGGCCCGCCTCCGCCCATCGCCTTACGCCCGCGCCCTTCGGGCACGACGGCTTCGTCTGGACCTGGGCGGTATGGGGACAAGAAGGCTGGGTGCGGCCCAGAAGGTTCTACTTTTTAAAAGACAGGGGCCAAGGAGGGTGGGTGTACCGACCCTCTTCCGTCAGGAGTGAGAGGTCAATTGCAGCCCAAGTCCCGTCCACCTCTCAGAGACAGCCACCACAAAACCGCGTCCTCCTCTCTGCCTTGGAATCGCTCCCAGAGGGGATTTTTTTTGCCCCGTGTTAGCTTCGGGGCATGACGGTCAAGCGGAAGGGCGGCCCAGAAGCACGCGTGGATTCCAATCATTTTGAACATGCCTTGGTGCTGGAAACGGCCCGGGTGACCGAGGGGGCCGCACTGGCGGCCAGCCGTCAGATGGGCATGGGGGACAAGAACGCGGTGGACGGCGCGGGCACCGAGGCCATGCGCGAGCTGCTGAATTCGCTGGACATCCGGGGCACCGTGGTCATCGGGGAAGGCGAAATGGACGAGGCCCCCATGCTGTACATCGGGGAAAAGGTGGGCGCCGGACAGTACGAGGTGGACATCGCCGTGGACCCGGTGGAAGGCACCTCGGTCACGGCCAAGGGGCTGCCCAACGGGCTGGCGGTGATTGCCCTGTCCGAGCGCGGCGGCCTGATGCACGCGCCGGACTGCTACATGGACAAGCTGGTGGTGCCGCCCCCCGCCGCCGGCAAGGTGAATCTGGACTGGCCCGTGGAGGCCAACCTGAACGTGCTGGCCCAGAGCCTGGAGCGTGACGTGGATGATCTGATGATCACCATTCTGGACCGCGAGCGCCATGCGGACCTGATTCGCCGGGTGCGCGCGGCGGGCGCCCGCGTGAAACTGATTGGCGACGGCGACGTGGTCGCCAGCTTGCAGGTGGGCGTGCGCGGCACCGGCGTCCACGCCCTGATGGGCTCAGGGGGCGCGCCCGAAGGCGTGCTGTCGGCGGCGGCCATGAAGTGCCTGGGCGCCGAGATTCAGGGCCGCTTTATTGCCGAAGACGACGCCATGCGTGAACGTTTCAAGGCGATGGGCGTAGACGAGCGGCGCGTGTACAAGACCAACGACCTTGCCCCGGGCAAGCAGATGGTCTTCAGCGCCACAGGCATTACCTACGGCGAACTGCTGAGCGGCGTGCGGCGCTTCGGCGGCGGCGCGCGCACCCACACGCTGGTGATGGGCTACGCCACGCGCGTGGTGCGCTTTATCGATACCGTGCACTTGGAAGACGACGGCGCCCGCGTGATCGTGCGTGTCTGACAGCAAAGGGAAACCGACGAAGGAGCGCTTCACCGCGCTCTTTCGTTTTTCTTTATTCCTTTAACATTAAATCTCTGAGCTGCTTACACTCGGGTATGACCTCTCCCACCCCGGTGAAACTGGCGATTGTCTACTACTCTACCTACGGCACCAACCACGCCATGGCACAGGTGGCCGCCGAAGCGGCCCGGGCCGCTGGGGCAGAGGTCCGGCTACTGAAGGTGGCCGAGACCGCTCCGCAGGCCGTTATTGACACGCAGGACGCCTGGAAAGCGCAGCAGGAGCGCATGGCCGACGTGCCCACCGCCTCTCCCGCCGATCTGGAATGGGCCGACGCCTTTCTGTTCAGCAGCCCCACCCGCTTTGGCGGCGCGGCCAGCCAGATTCGCGCCTACATTGACACCCTGGGCGGCCTGTGGGGCAGCGGCGTGCTCGCCAACAAGACCTTCAGCGCCATGACCAGCGCCCAGAACCCCAACGGCGGCCAGGAAACCACCCTGCAGACCCTGTACGTGATGGCCATGCACTGGGGCTGCATTCTGGTGCCTCCCGGCTACACCGACCCCGTGATTTTCGCTTCGGGCGGCAACCCCTACGGCGCCAGCGTGACCGCTGGTGGGCAGCCCCTGAGCGAGCAGGACCGCGCCAGTATTGCTCACCAAGCCCGCCGACAGGTGGAAATCACCCAGAAGCTCAAAGGGTAAACCTCCAGGCAAAAAAGGGGCCCGCACATTGACCGTGCGGGCCCCCCTCTTTCACCTATCACCCATCCACCCTCAACGCCCTTCAGTTCAGGCGCAGCCAGTAGTGATCGTATTTGCCCAGAATCATCGGGTAGGGCCCTTCGGTCACGGCAGGGAAGTGGCTGCCGCCCGCCAGCGTCACCGGGGTGCGGCCCAGGTACGCGCCCAGGTCCAGGCGCACAGCCTGCGCGCTGGCGGCAAAGTTGCTCACGATCAGCAGCGTTTCGTCCGGGGTGGTGCGGGTAAAGGCCAGAATGGCGGGGTTATCGGTGTCAATGAACTGCAGCTCGCCGTGGGCGAACGCGGGGTGGGCGCGGCGCAGTTCCAGCTGCCGGGCAGTCCATTTCAGCAGGCTGCTGGGGTCGCGCTCCTGGCTCTGCACGTTCACGCGCCCAAAGCCGTACACCGGGTCGCTGATGGGCGGAAAGAAGCAGTCCGACGGCCACGCGCTGGAAAAACCGCCGCTCATCCCTGCGTTCCACTGCATGGGCGTGCGCACACCGTTGCGGTCAGCAAGGCTCAGGTCGTCGCCCATGCCGATCTCGTCGCCGTAGTACAGGATGGGGCTGCCCGGCAGGGCCAGCAGCACGGTGGTCAGCAGTTCAATGCGGCGGCGGTCATTGTCCAGCAGCGGGGCCAGCCGGCGACGAATGCCCACGTTGATCTTCATGCGGGTGTCCGGCGCGTAGGCGGCGTACATAAAGGCGCGTTCCTCGTCGGTCACCATTTCCAGCGTCAGCTCGTCGTGGTTGCGCAGGAAGGTGGCCCACTGCCCGAATTTGGGAATCTGCGGCAGGCGGCCCATGATCTCGCGGATTGAGGTGGTGTCCTCTTTCTTCAGACTCATGTACAGCCGGGGCATCACCGGGAAGTTGAAGCACATGTGGAATTCGGGGTCCTCGTCGGTTCCAAAGTATTCCACCACCTCTTCAGGCCACTGGTTGGCTTCAGCCAGCAGCAGGCGCCCCGGGTACTCCTCGTCCACCATGCGGCGCATCCTTTTCAGGATGGCGTGGGTTTCGGGCAGGTTCTCGCAGTTGGTACCCTCGCGTTCAATCAGGTACGGCACGGCGTCCACCCGGAAGCCATCCACCCCCAGGTCCAGCCAGAAGCGCGCGGCCGACAGCAGTTCTTCGACCACCCGGGGGTTATCAAAGTTCAGGTCCGGCTGGCTGGAAAAGAAGCGGTGCCAGTAGTAGCGCCCGCACTGGTCGTCGCGCGTCCAGTTGCTGGTCTCGGTGTCGGTAAAGATGATGCGCGCGCCGGCATATTCGGTGCCGGTATCGCTCCAGACGTAGTAGTCGTGGTACTCGTTGGGGCTGCCGTCGGGCAAGGTGGGGCCGCGCCGCGCCGCCTGGAACCAGGGGTGATCGCTGGACGTGTGGTTGGTCACGAGGTCGCCAATCACCCGTAGGCCCCGGGCGTGGGCCTCGCGCAGAAAGACCTTGAAGTCCTCCAGGGTGCCCAGGTCCGGGTGAATGCCTATGTAGTCGGCCACGTCGTAGCCGTCGTCGCGTAGGGGGCTGGGGTAAAAGGGGAGCAGCCACAGGCAGTCCACACCCAGGTTTTTCAGGTAGTCCAGCCGCCCGGTCAGGCCCGGAAAATCGCCCTTGCCGTCGCCGTTGCCGTCCGCAAAGGTGCGGACTGACAGCTCGTAGAACACGGCGCTCTTGTACCACTCGTGCGCAGGAGTCATGCGCGAAGTCTAAGCGACACGGGCCTGGAAGCGTTTCCCCCAAATGAGGCTGCTCCAAAGGCGCGGCCCACCACCCATGAAAAAAAACCCCGCTTCTCAGCGGAGTTTCTCTGGCTGGGGCACAAGGACTCGAACCTTGATTAACGGTGCCAGAAACCGACGTCCTGCCATTAGACGATGCCCCACCACATGTTCTGGCGCGCCACTTTCTGGCAAAGCAGCGTCAGGGAGTATAGATGGACCTGCGCGCAGCCGTCAAGGGTAGGGGGCATGGCTTGCGCATGTCCGGCAGGGCCGACCCCAGGGCCCAAGAGGGGCTGAAGCGCGTTTAGACCGCAGTTGCCGCGCCTCCCTGAACTCTGATACACTGAGGTGTTGCCGCGCCCGTTGCATGCTGCTGACCAGCTGGTCAGGTATGAACGAAGAGCAGGTATCAGGTCGGTTTCACGGGCCGGAGTGCCGGTGAACCCAGGAGGACAGGAGTTCATGGAAGACAACACCCAGACCCCCGCCCAGCAAGGCGGGACTCAGCCCACGACGGGCACCACCCAGCCCAGCGCGCCCGCCCCCGCCGAGGAGCGCGAGTACCCCGCGATGACCATGGAGGACATCCTGGCCAGTGAGGCCCAGGAGCCCCAGAGCGTCACGCGCGGTGACATCGTGGACGGCACCATCGTGTTCATCGGCCAGGAAGGCATTGCCGTGGACATTGGCGCCAAGGTGGAAGGCATCATCCCTCTGAACCAGCTGGGCGACGAGCCCGTGACGCTGGAACAGGCCCAGGAGATGTACAAGTCCGGCGACCAGATTGAAGCCTACGTGGTCCGTGTGGACCTGCCCAACAGCCAGATCGTGCTGAGCAAGAAGCGCGCCGATCAGGACAAGGGCTGGCGCGTTCTGGAAAAGATGCAGGAGCAGGGCGAAGCCTTCGAAGTCGAGGTGCTGGAAAAGGTGCGCGGCGGCCTCGTCGCGCAGGTCGAGGGCATCCGTGCGTTCCTGCCCGCCTCGCAGGTGGATACCCGCCGCGTCAACGACCTGGACCCCTACGTGGGCAAGCCCCTGATGGTCAAGCTCATTGAGCTCAACCGCAAGCGCAACCGCGTGATCATCAGCCACCGCGCCATTCTGGAAGCCCAGAAGGCCAAGGCCCGCGAAGAAACCGTGGGCCAACTGGAAGCCGGCGCCCAGTTTGAAGGCGAAGTGGTGGAAATCACCGACTTCGGCGTGTTCGTGAACCTGGGCGGCATTGACGGCCTGGTGCACCGCAGCGAACTGACCTACGGCCGCTTCAACCACCCCCGCGACGTAGTCAAGGTGGGCGACAAGGTGCAGGTGCAGGTCATGGACGTGGACGGCGGGCGCGAGCGCATCAACCTGTCCATGAAGGCCCTGACCCAGGACCCCTGGGAAGGTGCCACCGAGCGCTACCACATCGGCCAGCGCGTGAAGGGCAAGGTCACCAACCTGACCAACTTCGGCGCCTTTGTGGAGCTGGAGTCGGGCCTGGAAGGTCTGGTGCACGTCAGCGAGATGAGCTGGACCAAGCGCGTGCGTCACCCCAATGAAGTGATGAAGGAAGGCGACGAGGTCGAAGCCGTCATCCTGCGCATTGACCCCAAGGACCGCCGCATTTCCCTGGGTATTCGTCAGACCACAGACGATCCCTGGAGCGCGCTGCCTGACCGTTACCCCCCCGGCACCCCCGTGAAGGGCAAGATCACCGGCATGACCGACTTCGGCGTGTTCATGGAGATCGAAGAGGGCATCGAGGGTCTGATCCACATCAGCGAGCTGGACACCCAGCGCGTGAACAACCCCGCCGACCTGTTCAAGAAGGGTGACGAGATCGAAGCCGTCATTCTGAACATTGACCCCGTGGAGCAGCGCGCCAGCCTGTCGCGTCGCCGCTTCCTGGGTGGCGGCAGCGTGCCCACCCAGCGCGACTACGTGTCGCAGGGTGGCGGCGCCCGCAGCGACCGCTACAGCAGCGGTGGCGGCCAGGGTGGCCAGCGCGGCGGTGGCCGTGGTCGCCGTGAGGGCGGCGCCGACTACAACTACAACGCCAAGGACGCCCAGCAGGGCGGCAAGATCAGCACCAAGCTGGGCGACGTCTACGCTGACCTGTTCGCGCAGTTCGGCCTGGGCGGCGACAAGAAGACCGAAGGCGACGACAACCAGGGCTAACGCCTGAAGGACGTTGCTGGGCACCCCGGACCGAAATGGTCCGGGGTGTTCTTGTTGTGGGCGCGGGAAGCGGGAGGCGGTACGCGGGAAAAGAGGAGCTGCGGGGTCTCTCTGACTGGTCTCCCCTGTCAGGGCCGTTGGTCGGGGGTGGACTGCGATCAGGGATGGAAGGAGTGAAGCGGGCTCAGCGTGGGCCGGGTGCTGGAACCTGTTGCCCCCTCACCTTGTTTGCTCCGAGCTGTCGTGAACGGGACATCGGGGCAAAGCTGCTTTTTCCGTCGCAGTCGAAGGCGAGCGAAGCTCGCCACCCCCCTCCCAACCTCTGCTGCGCAGCTCTGCGAGTCCCCCGCAAGGTGGGAGGAGTCAGTGCCTTGCGTTCGAGTCGCACGTTGTGTCTTGCAGATCAAGCGTTCGAGCGGCAGGAAATCCCTGCGGTCATGCAGTGACGTGGTGCTGACCACCTTTTGCCCAACCCACCTTCAACCTCTCCCCTCCTGCCTTTCCCGCTACCCGCGCACTGCCTCCCGCTCCCTCCTTACCCCGGATGCCGCGCCGCTGCAAACGTCGCCTGCGCACTGAAATCGCCGGGGATCTTCTCGTACTCGCCCTGGGCATTTAATTCCCACGAGCCGCGCGTGTCGGCCCATTCGGTGTCGAGAATGCTCAGGAAGGTCTCGCGGTGGCCGTCGTCCAGCACCGGGGCAATCACTTCCACGCGGCGGTCCAGGTTGCGACTCATCCAGTCGGCGCTGCCGAAGTACACTTCCGGGCTCCCGCCGTTGCCAAAGGCAAACACGCGGGCGTGTTCCAGGTAGCGCCCCAGCAGGCTGCGCACGCGCACGCTCTGGGACAGGCCCTCCACGCCAGGGCGCAGGCAGCACACGCCGCGAATGATCAGCTCCACGCGCACGCCCGCCGCCGCCGCGCGGTACAGGGCCTCAATCATGCCGGGGTCGGTGAGTTGGTTGAGTTTCACCCGCACCCAGGCGTCCAGGCCGTCGCGAGCGTGGGCAGCTTCGCGCTCCAACAGGGCTTCAAAGCCGGTGCGGGCGGTATCGGGGGCCACCAAAAGGTGGGTGTATTCAGCCTCGGCGTAGCCAGTGAGGTGGTTAAACAGTTCGGCCACATCCGCGCCCAGGTCGGGGTCGTCGGACAGCAGGCTCAGGTCGGTGTACAGCCGGGCGGTCTTGGCGTTGTAGTTGCCGGTGCCAATGTGCACGTAGCGCCGCAGGCCGCCCTCTTCCCGGCGCACGATCAGGGTGACCTTGGCGTGGGTCTTCAGGCCGGCCACGCCGTACACCACATGGGCCCCGGCGCGTTCCAGCTTGCGGGCCCAGGAGATGTTGCGCTGCTCGTCAAAGCGGGCCTTGAGTTCAATCAGGGCCACCACCTGCTTGCCGTTCTCGGCGGCGGCGCGCAGGGCGCTGAGCAGGCGGGGATCGTCGCCCGTGCGGTACAGGGTCTGCTTGATCGCCAGCACCTGGGGATCGCGGCTGGCCTCTTCCAGAAAATCCAGAATGTTGGCAAAGCCGTCGTAGGGGTGGTGCAGCAGCACGTCGCGCGTGCTGATGGTGTCGAAGATGCCGTCTTCCTCGTCGCCGTCCAGATCCGGCACGGCGGGCACATACGGCTCGAAGGTCAGGTCGGGGCGCTTGACGGGCAGGCCCATCAGGTCGGCGGTGCCCAGCGGGCCTTCCAGGGTGAAGATGTCCTCGGGGGCCAGGCGCAGGCGCTCTTGCAGGAAGGTGATTAGGGCGGGCGGGGTGTCACGCACCACTTCCAACCGCACCGCCGAACCAAAGCGGCGGCGGCGCAGGCCGTCTTCAATGGTGGCCAGCAGGTCCTCGGCTTCCTCTTCCTCGAACTCGTAGTCGGTGTTGCGGGTCACGCGGAAGGCGTGGGCGGCCAGCACCCGGCGGCCCTTGAACAGCTCGCCAATGTGCGCGGCGATCACGTCTTCGAGCAGCAGCACCGTGTCGGCAATGCACACGGCGCGCGGCAGCACGCCCACCGGCACCTTCACGCGGGCGAATTCCGGTTCTTCGTCCTCACCGGAGTCCAGCAGCACCGCGAGGTTCAGGCTGAGGTTGCTGAGGTACGGAAAAGGGTGGCTGGGGTCCACCACCAGCGGGGTTAGCACCGGCTGAATTTCCGCGAGGTAATGCTCGCGCAACTGCGCGCGCGCCCGGCGCCCCAGTTCGGACACCCGTGCCAACTTCACGCCCTGGCGGCCCAGGTCGCGCAGAATGCGCCGGGTCACGGCCTCGATCTCGCGCAGCATCGCCTGGGTGCGGTCGCGCACCAGGGTCAGCGTGTCCTGCGGGGGCAGGCCGTCGGGGCCCGGGGTGTGCACGCCCGCCGCAATCTGCCGGTGAATACCCGCCACGCGCACCATGAAAAACTCGTCGAGGTTGCTGCCGCAGATGGCCGCGTATTTCAGGCGTTCCAGCAGGGGGTTGCGCTCATCTCTGGCTTCGGCCAGCACCCGCTCGTTAAAGGCCAGCCACGACAGTTCCCGGTTCAGAAAGTGGCTGTCCGGGTTGGCCACCGTGCTGTGGGTGCGGCTGGCCACAGGCCCGGCGCCTTCCTCGGCGGCGCGCCGGCGGCGGACGGAGGGGGTGGGGGACGCGGAACGCGGGGTGTTCTTGGGGGGCACAGTGACAGACTCCTTGGGCAGTAGACACGCAGATGATCAGGGCAATGTCACCGTATTACAGCACGGGCCCCCAAACCGTCAGCGCCGCGTCTGGCCGCTGGGGGCCGGTCCCTGCCCTAGCGGCGGGGCCGCCGACGGGCGCGGCGGCGCAGCGCGGGCAGTGGGTCCACGCCTGGGGGCAGCAGCGCGGCCAGGGTGACGCGCCGGGGCGACAGGGGCGCCGGCACCGGCTGCGGCGCCCGCGAGTCGCGCAGGTTGGGCACCAGCGGCTCCGGCGCGGCGGCCGGTGCCGGGTCAGGGCCGGCGGGCTTGCGCTTGCGTTTTCGGGCCTGCGGACCTTCCTGCATGAAACCCCCTGCGGCCGGGCGGGCGCGCTGCGTGTGGCGGGGCCGGGGAACGGACCCCTTCACTGTACGCCCCTACAGCGTGCAGACGTACAGCTGCCCGTCCTCAACCTCAGTGCGGTACAGGCGCACGGGCTTGACCGCAGGCAGCGCCCGGGGCTTGCCAGTAGCCAGCTCGAACTTGGCGCCGTGCTTCTCGCAGGTGATGCGCCCGGCGCTCACGTCGCCGCCCAGCAGCGGGTAATCCTTGTGCGTGCAGTTGTTCCGCAGGGCGTAGAACTGCCCTTCAAACTGCACCACGACCACGCTCACGCCCTCCACGCTGACTTCGGTCTGCCCGCCTTCGGGCAGCGCTTCAACCGGTCCCACCCGCACACGCTCGCTCATGGTGGCCGAGTCTAGAGCATGGGGCGCTACGGGCCGCTTTCCGGGGTTTGAGCACGGGGACTCTTTCCCAGTGGCGGCGCGAGAAGGCCGGCGCGGGCTGCCGTCTGACCGAATCCACCAGCACAGCTAAGGTCCTCAGAGCCGCTGTGCTGGGCCACAGGTCCGTGAGCCCGTTCTTTCCACTTAGCGAGAAGCCAGGCACCCGAGATTCCGCTGTCCGCGTGGCCAGAGCAGAGGGCGCCTCTTCAGACCAGGGCCCCGACCCTCACCTGCCCAACATGCGGTGGTCGCAGATCTGATACCCGTGACGCTGGTACAGCCGAACCGCCGCCACGTTCTGGGCCGTCACGAACACCTCTTTCCCCCGCACCCCCTGGGCCGCCATCCATTCGTTGGCCCCCGTCATCAGTGCTGCCGCGACCCCCTGTCCGCGCGCGCCGGGTTCAACATAAATCCAGGACAACACGCCAACCTCAAAACCCATGTAACGGTCCTGCCGCGTCTCGGCCAACACGATGCCTTGCGGCTTGGCCTCACCGATCACCCGCACCCACTGCCGGGGGGAACCGGCCTCCATCAGTTCCTGCCAGTTTCGTTGCACCAGTTCGGACAGGTCGCTCTCTGGCGGCGCACCGTACACCTGCTGCCACCACGCCAGATGCTCGGCAAGGTACGTGTGGAGCCACGATTGAATGGTCGGGGCATCTTCCCCTCGCAGTTCTCGCAGTGACGGAACAGGCATGACCGCAGGATAGGCGCCTGGGCTCTGGTTCATTCACCTGCACCGCGAACGCTGCAGCCCCCGAGACCCTTTGCTGACGCGCTCCAGATGTAGGGAGACCAGTATCCAAGCTGTGGGCCACGATCCACCAGCCTCGCTTGCCTGCCCATCACGTTCGGGTTGAGAGCGCTTTCCCGTCACATCAAACGCCGCAGCCGCTTTCCAGGGGGGTCTGGCGCACCCCAGCTGGGGACCATTCCAGCACGCTCACAGCGGCGCCCTCGTAGTAGGCGCCGTACACCGCCAGCTCCATGCGGCCGTCGCCGTTCAGGTCCGCCACCCCGGCCAGACGGTACAGGGTGGCCATGGGCATCGGGGCGTCGCTGCCGGGGTCCCAGGGGGTGAGGGGGGCCACATGTTCGCCCAGCACAGTGGTCACGGCCCGGCCGTTCACCACATGCCTCAGCAGCAGCACGCTGTAATCGCCCCGCTGGCCTACGGGCGGCGGAAAATCACCACTGCGCCCAGCAAAGCGGCTGGCCTCGATCAGGACCTCCTGCGTGCCGTTGCCATCCAGGTCTGTGCGCACCAGCCGGGTCAGGTGTACGGTGGGCGCGGTCAGGCCCCGGCGGACCAGTTCGGCCCGCACCAGCGCCGCGTAGGTGGCGTTGGCGGTGGGCAGCAGCGTGACCGGGCGCGGCTGGGGCCGGATGGCCGCCCCCACGAACAGGGCGCCGCCCGGCAGCGCAGGGGTCGGTGAGACGGGCACCGTCAGCGTCTGCTCGCAGGGCACGTCCAGGGGCCGCACGCCGCTGCCGCGCACGGGCTGCGGCGCGGCCCCCAGGCCCAGGCGGGTGTAGCTGGCCCCGGACCGCACCTGGGGCCGGGCCTGAGCGGCGTTCAGCCAGCGGCCCCCTGCCCAGGCCCCCAGCAGATAGGGGGTGCGCTCGCCGGGGAGGGTGGCCAGCACCGGCGAGACGGAAGGAACCGGGGCGGCGGCGGCCAGGCCGCACAGCAGCAGAGGCAGCAGGGGGCGCATGCCTCCGAGCTTACATGGGGCGCCGCTGCCCTCCAATGCAAAGCGGGCCCGGGGGTGACCCCGGAGCCCGCCAGCGCGGTGTAGCGCTTACGCCAGCACCCGGGCTTCCTGCAGGGTCAGCCCGTTGCCCCAGGGGTCCTGCAGGGTCAGCGTGCCGCCTTCCTGCGCTTCCACCTGTGCCCCAGGCAGCGCCTCCAGGCGGGCACGCAGCGCGGCGAGGTCTGGCACCAGCACCGTCACCTGGGCCAGCCCGGCGGCGGGGGTCAGGGGGCGACGCTGGCCCGCTGTGTGCCATTCGTTCAGGCCGAAATGGTGGTGGTAGCCGCCCCACGAGAGAAAGGCGGCGCCCGGCAACTGGGCCACCACGTCCAGCCCCAGGGCCTGCGCGTACCAGCGGGCGGCTTCCCCGGCTCGGCCCACCTTGAGGTGGACGTGGCCCACCACGGTGCCGGCCGGCGCGGCGTCAAAGGTGACGCTGCCCAGGGTGCGGGCGTCCAGCCCAGCGGCGCCCAGCACGGCCGCCGTGTCCACCGCGCGGGTGTCCATCTGCACCTGCCCGTTCACCCATGACCACCCATCACGCGGGCGGTCGGCGTAGACCTCAATGCCGTTGCCTTCGGGGTCGTTCAGGTAAAAGGCTTCGCTGACCAGATGGTCCCCGCTGCCTAAGGGCACCCCCAGCTGCGCCGCGTGCGCCAGCCACCGCCCCAGCGCGGCGCGGTCGGGCAACAGGAAGGCGGTGTGGTACAGGCCCGGCCGGTTCACCGGAGCGGGGGGCAGGTCTGGGGCAGCCTCCAGCACCAGCAGCGGCTGACCCTGCGCCGAGAGGGCCGTACGCGTGGGAGACAGCGGGCTGGGTTGCAGGCCCAGCAGCCGGGCATAGAACTGGGCCGTACCCGGCAGGTCGCGCACCCGCAGGTGAACCGGGCCAAGGGAAGGGAAGGCAGCGGCGATCATACCCTCAGTCTGAACCCTTTGATTTAAATAATCAAGCAGTTTAGATATTTAGAGACCTTCTCCACCCAAAGGCGGATGCCCCGGGTCGCCATGAGGTGTTGACTCATATGAGTCTTTTACTCACAGGAGGTTCAGATGGTTCATGCTGCCGTCTCTGCCCTGCTGGCTGCCCTGCATACGCTGGCGCAGCTGGTGTGGCCACTTGTTCTTGCGCTGGGGGTGGGGCTGCTGGCCCTGCTGTTGCTGGCGCTGCTGGACCGCGAGCGGGCGCGCGCCGCGCTGGGCGCAGCGGTGGCGCGCGCGCCGCAGGCCGGCCGCTGGCTGCTGCTGGGGCTGGCCCTGGGCGCCGCGCTGCTGGCCACCACCCTCACCCGGCGCGCGGTGGACATGCGCCTCAGCACCCAGCAGGGCGCGCGCTACGCCCAGGCCACCGATCCCAGTGGCGGCGAAACGGTTCAGCCGGCGCCCGGGGCCACGCTGCTCGAAACGCGCACGTACACCCGCAGCCTCTCGCTGCCGCCGGATGTGGTGGCGCGCATAGGGGTGGGCGAAGAGTGGACGCGCCTGCTGCCCTACCTGGGCGACGCCCCCGGCAGCGTGCAGGACCTGCAAGAAGGCTTTACCCGGCGCGGCGACACCCTCACGTACTCCCGGGCCGTGACCCTGCTGACCGAGCGCCCCGTGGACCTGGACCGCGCCGCCGTGCAGGCCGACCTGAACTTCATGGACCCGGTCGCCGGGCGCGGCACATCCTACGGGGCAGCGTTTCAGGCCGCCTACCGCTTCAGCAATCCGCTGGACACGCCGGCCACCATGCGCTTTACCTTTCCCCTGCCGCAGGGCAGCGGCACCCTCAGCGGCTTTGCGCTGATGGTGAACGGCCAGACCCTGCGCCCCACCGATCTGGCAGACAGCACCACCTGGGAAGGTGAGGTGCCGGCCCGGGGCACCGTGGACGTGCGGGTGCGCTACCGCCACCAGGGCGCGCACGGCTGGAGGTACGTGCTCAGCCGCCGCGAGGCCCTGCGCGACTTTGACCTGACCCTGACCACCAACCGCGCGCCCAAGTTCCTGCGCCACGCCCTGCTGCCCACCGAGCAGACCCGCCGTCCCCTGGGCGGCACCTCGACCCTGCGCTGGCACCTGACCGACGTGATTACCGCGCAGGACGTGGCGCTGGTGTTCACCGGGGGCAGCCTGCGCGAGACGCTGCACAAGGTGCATCTGGCGCAGGCGGTGGCCCTGGGCGTGGTGACGCTGCTGGCCCTGCTGTGGGCCGCCAGCCGCCGCACCCTCTTACCACCGCTGGCGCTGGCCGGAGCGGTGCTGGCGCTGGGGGCCGGGTTCACTCTGGGCGGCGTGCTGACCGCGTACCTGCCCCCCCTGCCCGCCGAGGTGCTGGGCGCCCTGACCGGGCTGGCGCTGGCCCTGTGGCTGCTGCCCCCACCTCTGCGCCGCACCCTGCGGCTGCCCCTGGCGCTGGGCGCCGTCGCCCCGCTGGTCTTCCTGAGTGGTGGGCACGCTGGGCTGCTCCTCTCGGAGCTGGCGCTGCTGACCCTGCTGGCGCTGGGCTGGCCGGCGGCCGGGCGCCGTGGTGGCACCCCAGGCCTTGGCCGCCCAGGGCCCGCGTAGGAGTGCACCCCTCATTGCTGGGGCGCCGCGCCGCACCGTGGGCGAAGCGGCGTCCCCTCTCCCCTCCGTTACCGCCCGGCCAGTGGCCCGGCCAGGATGCGGCGGGCCAGCAGGTAGCGCGGGCCCCAGTAGCGGTCGGCGCGCAGGGTGTCCACGGTCACGCGGCCCTGGTAGCTGTTGGCGCTGACAAACTGGTCCTCGCCCAGATAGATGCCCACATGGGTCACCCGGCCCCGGCCCTCGGTGTCGAAGAACACGAGGTCGCCGGGCTGCAGCTCTTCGGGCGCCACCTCCTGCCCCGCGCGCGCCTGATCGGCACTGGTGCGCGGCAGCTGGTAGCCCAGCGGCGTGAACACCTGCAGCACGAAGCCGCTGCAATCGGTGCCGCGTGGGGTGGTCCCGCCGTACAGGTAAGGGGTATCCACCAGCGCCATCGCCGCCTGCCGCCAGTCGGTGGCCGGCAGGGCCGCCAGCGCGGCGCTCACGGGGGCTGGGGCGGGCGCCTGTCCCGCAGGCCGCCCCGGCTGCGGCATGGGGGTTCCTGGCTGCACCTGGGGCGTGCTGGGGGCCGGCGCCCCCGGCAGGAAGGGCGAGCCCTGTACCCCGTTCGCCGGGCGCGGCGCGGCAGGGGTGGGTGCAGGGCCCGGCACTGGTCCGGCCACGGGAGCCGCTGGCGCCACCTGAAGCTGGGCCCCGGGCGGCAGGGTCAGCACCTGCCCTGCGCGCAGCACCGCGCCGGCTGGCAGTGTGCTGGCGGCCAGCAGCGCGTCCACCGTAACGCCGTAACGCCGGGCCAGGGCATAGAGCGTTTCGCCGGGCTGCACGGTGTGGCTCAGGGTGGGGGCGGGCAGGCTCTGGACCTGCACCACTACGCCGGGTTGCGCCGGGCCTGCCCGCAGGGTCAGCACCTGCCCCACCTTCAGGGCCGGGGTGCTCAGGCCGTTCAGGGCCAGCAGGGCGTCCACGCTGAGGCCCGCACGGCGCGCGAGGCTGTAGGCGGTATCACCCGCCTGCACGGTGACAGTGGCCGCCGCACGCAGGTCCGTGGCGGGGGCAGACGCGGGCTGGGCCGCTGGAGGAAAAGAGGTCTGGGCGCCGACCACGCCAGACAGCAGCGCCCCGACCAGCAGGGCGCGCGCAGAAGCAGCTCGGAGGAAGTGGGTCACGGGTTCACTCGGCGGTTCAGGGAGCGGGGGGCAGGCAGCCAGAAGCCGCCATGAGGACAGCGTGAAGAAAACACCAGGGCTAGACCCGCGCACCGTAACACGCCCCCCTGGCCACTGCCAAGCCCGTGCCCCCAGCGGGGGCGCAGGGAAACCGGCCCAGCGCGGCTGCAGCGGTCGTGCGGCAAACACTACGGGTTCGCTGACCCGCCTTTCACTTGTGACACACGCCCCAGCCCTGGGCACCCCCAGGGCGCAGGCGCCTGCAGGGCCGTCCTGCCGGGTGGAACCCCGCTCACGGCGCGCGCTGGGCGCGGGCGTATGGTGGGCGCGTGATGCGCACGGCCCCTCCCCTTCCGGTCTTTCTGGCAGGCCCACTGGCCGCTCCCGCTCTGCCGGGTTCGCCATGACGCTGGCCTTCACCCGCTGGCGGCAGCGCACCTTCTCGGCGCTGCAGCACCCGGACTACCGGCGCTACTGGTTCTCGCAGCTGCTGTCGCTGGTGGGCTCGTGGATGCAGGCCACCGCGCAGCAATATCTGGTGCTGGAACTCTCGGGCGGCTCCAGCGCGGCTCTGGGCTGGGTGACGGTGGCGCAGTTCACGCCCACCCTGCTGCTGTCGCTGTTTGCAGGGGTCGTGATTGACCGGGTGTCCCGGCGCCGGGTGCTGCTGAGCACCCAGATCACGCTGCTGCTGACCGCGCTGGCGCTGGCGGTCACCACCCACCTGAATATGGTGACCCTGCCGCTGGTGCTGATGATTGCCTTTGTGGCGGGCGTGGCGAACGCCTTTGATATGCCTGCGCGCCAGAGCATGGTGGTGGACTTTGTGCCGCGCAGCGACGTGCCCAACGCGGTGGCCCTGAATAGCCTGTCGTTCAATGTGAGCCGCACCGTGGGGCAGGCGCTGTTCGGCGTGGTGGCGGCGCTGGGGGTCAGTGTGCTGGCCGGAGGCGACGCGGAGAACGTGGCGCGACTGGCCCTGCCCTTTTACCTGAACGTGGCGTCCTTTTTCGTGGTGCTGTACGTGCTGGCCACCCTGCCCTTTCCCGCACGGGAACAGGCCCGCCCCGCCAGCATGCTGGCCGACATTGGCGAGGGCCTGCGCTACGTGCGTGCCACCCCCACTGTGCGCCACGTCATGCTGCTGGTGGGCGCCCTGAGCCTGACCATCATCAACTTCAACGTGATCATTCCCTACTACGCCCGGGTGGTGTTCGGCGCGCGGGAAGCCACCTTCGGGGCGCTGTCGGCGGCGTTTGGGATTGGGGCGATGGCGGGGGCGCTGTGGCAGGCCAGCAAACCCAACCCGCTGCGCAACCTGCGCGTTGGCGCCCTGCTGCTGCTGGGCAGCGCGGCCCTGCTGGCGCTGACCCCAGGCCCCGCGCTGGCCTTTCCGGTGCTGGCTGCGTGCGGCTTTGGCATGCTGAGCCTGCTGGTGAGCGCCAACAGCACGGTGCAGCTGACCATTCCCGATGCCCTGCGCGGACGCGTGCTGAGCCTGTACTCCTTTGTGCTGGTGGGCATGGGCCCGCCCGGCGCCCTGATTGCCAGCACCCTGATCAGCCGGGACTGGGTGCTGGGACCGCGCTGGGGGCTGCTGGCCCTGGTGGCCCTGGGCGGCGCGGCCCTGCTGCTGCTGTGGACCCGCCTGCCGCGCACCCTGCCCACGCCCCAGAAACTCTGAACCCCGTGTAAGGAACGTGTTCAGGGGCACCCTGGTATCCTGCGGGCATGGCTTCAGACCGCACTCCTGACCAATCGCACGCGCGCATGACCTGGGCGCTGATCGTGATTGCCCTGGGCGCGATCATCGGGATTGGCACCACCGCCGCGCTGCTGGCCCGCAAGGACCGCCCCCTGCCCGACGACCCCGACGCCCCGCTGTTCATCTGATCACAGGCGCCAGCACCGGCACCCCCACCGCGCGCCGGGGGTGCCGGTTGCTGTTGAGACAGGCAGGGTGAGGGCTGTCGCTCGCTGCGCTAGGCGGTGAATAGACTTGGCTCTTTAAACAGGCCAGGACCTGTGGGGCCCCTTTCTAGAGCAACAGCAGAACGGGTCCTGCATTCAACCCCATCCCTCAGCACCCCGCTTTCTGCACACGGCGCCTGTCGCCGCCTGCGCCTTTCAGTGCTCGCTCTCTCCGAACTCCACGAGAGGAAAGCCTTGGCCTGGGAGGAGGCTCAGCCACCACCTCCTCGGCCAGGCTGTGACCCAGCCCAGACCGCGACCGGCCTCTCCTCTTCCCCTTTAGAACGGCCAGACGCGGGGGATGATCAGCAGGGACATCACAAACGACACAGCGGTCAGGCCCGATCCCACCCGCACAAAGTCGGCAAAGGTGTAGCGCCCCGGGCCGTACACCAGCAGGCATGAGGGCTCCAGGGGCGTGATAAACGAGTTGCTGGCCGCCACCGTGATGCCAATGATGAAGGGGCGGGGATCGTAGCCCAGGGCCTTGGCGGTGCCAATGGCCAGGGGGAGCATCACCAGCGCCGCTGCCTGATTGCTCATGGGCTGGGTCAGCGCCACAGTGACCAGAAACAGCGCCGCCAGCAACCCGTAAGGCCCCAGCGGTTCCAGCACCCCCGACAGGGCCCCGGTGAGCACCTGGGCCGCGCCGCTGCTTTCAAAGGCGCTGCCAAAGGCCAGCATGCAGGCCACCAGCACGATCACCGGCCATTCCACCGCGCTGTAGGCTTCTTCGGGCGAGAGCAGGCGCAGCGCCAGACTGAGGGCCACGGCCACCACCACCGCCACGGCTAGCGGCACCACCCCCAGGCCGCCCAGCACCACCGCGCCGCCAAAGAGCAGCAGGGCCAGCGGCGCCCGTTTCAGGTCTCGGGCATGCTCCGTCACGTCGCCCAGCACGGCCAGATGTTCACCCAGGGCGCCCAGTCGTTCGGGGCTGCCCTGCACCAGCAGCACGTCGCCCACCTGCACCCGCAGGCCCGCCAGCCGCTCGGTGGTGCGGGCGCGGCGGTGCAGGGCCAGCACCGAAACCCCGTAGCGTTCCCGGAAGCGCGCCTCCTTGAGGGTGCGGCCCAGCAGGGATGAGCCCGGCATGACCACCGCCTCGACCAGCCGCGCGCCCCCGGGGTCGGTGGCCTGCAGTTTCTGTTCGCTCTTGCTGACCACGCCCAGGGTGCTTTTGCCCGCCAGAATGCGCTCGGTGTGGCCCTCGACGGTCAGGGTATCGCCTTCTTGCACCTGAAACTCCGGGCCTGGGGCGTACAGCGTGTCCTGTCCCCGGCGCACGGCCACCACCGTCAGGCCGTGGTCGCGGCCCAGGCCGGATTCGCGCAGGGTCTGCCCGGCCAGGGTGCTGCCCGGTACCACGGTCAGGTCGGCCAGGTAGGCGCGCAGGCGGTCTTCCAGGCCCGCCTCACGCGTGGGCAGCAGGCGGGGCGCTATGAACAGCAGGTACAGCAGCCCCACCACCGCCACCGGCACGCCCACCCAGGCCAGCTCGAAAAAGCCCAGCGCCCGCTCTCCGGTGGCGGGCAGGGCCCCCGACACCACGAGGTTGGTGCTGGTGCCGATCACGGTGATCGTCCCCCCCAGGATGCTGGCGTAGGCCAGCGGCATGAGCACGCGGCTGACGGGCAGGCCTGCCCGGCGGGCCATCCCCGAAACCACCGGCAGGAACACGGCGGTGGTGGCGGTATTGCTGGTAAACGCGCTGACCCCCGCCACGGTCCCCAGCAGCGCGCGCACGGTGCCGGAGGCGTTGTGTGAGCGCCGCACCAGCGCCGCGCCGATCCATTCGATGACCCCGGCGCGTAGCAACACCCGCGTGAGGATAAACAGCGACACCAGCGTGAGCACGGTGTCGCTGCCAAAGCCAGCAAAGGCGGCCTTGGGCGTAATCAGCCCCAGCACCAGCAGCGCCGAGAGCAGACCCAGGGCCGTGACATCCACCGGGAGCCACTCGGTGGCAAACAGAACCAGCGCCGCCACGAACAGCAGCAGAATCAACAGGACGGGCTCAGGCATCGCCCGGCATGATGCCGGGTGGACCGGTCAGACCAAATGAACGCCGGATGACCCCGCCTTGGGAGCCGCGCCCGCCGCCATTTGGCCCAGCGCCGCCGTGAGCACCGCCACGGCGCGGTCATACTCTGCAAGGTCCAGGTGCTCATTGGGGGTGTGGTCCAGGGCGCTGTCGCCCGGGCCGTAGGCCAGCGTGGGCACCGGCCAGTGCGGGGCCACCACGTTCATATCGCTGGTGCCGGTCTTGACCTTGAACACGGGTGTGCCCCCCTGCGCGCGGATCGCCACGCGCAGGGCGCGGGTCAGGGCGTTGTCTTTGGGGTGGCGCACGGCGGCTTCGTGGCCCACGAAGGTCAGGGTCACGGTGTCCAGGTCGGCCAGTACTTCGCGGAGGGCGGCCTCGGCCGCCTGTGGGGCTACGGCAGGCGGCAGGCGCAGGCCGAAGGTGCCTGCCGCCCGCTGGGTCAGGCCGTCGGTGCTGGCCTGCAGGTCCTGCACCGTGGCCTGCACCCCGCCGAACACGGCGCCCGGCTCGCCCGCCTGCGCCGCCCAGGCCCGCACCCGAAACCACGCCTCGGTCAGGTCATCGCCGGCGCTGCGGCCCTCGCCCGCCGTGTGGAAGTTCGGGCAGGTGGCCTGGGCCTTCACCACCAGCCGCCCCTTGTACCCCAGCGTCAGGCCTTCCCAGCCGCTGGGCTCGCCAATCAGCACGAGGTCCGGCTGCCAGCCGCGCGCGGCGTGGTGGGCACCCCGGCTGCTGGGGGCCTCTTCCTCGGTGGCGCCAATCACCACGAAGCGCGCCCCAGAAAGGGCGGTCTCGGACAGGGCCGCCACCGCCGCCATAAAGGCGCACAGCGGCCCCTTGGCGTCCACGGCGCCGCGCCCGTACAGCACCCCCTCTTCCTCGCGCACTGGAATGTCGCCCGGCACGGTGTCCATATGGCCCAGCAGCAGCACGGTCAGGGGGCCGTGGCCGCGCACGCCCACCGCGTTGCCCGCCTCATCGATGTGGGCCTCAAATCCGCGCGCCGCCATCCAGCCCTGGAAGTAGGCCGCCACCTCGGCTTCCTGCCCGGAGACCGAGGGAATGGCGACGGCGCCGCGCAGCAACTCGCGCGCTTCAGTCCACATCGAGAAGCCCGGCCCCCTCCACCGAGGCGCGCGCCAGCGCCACCAGCAGCCGCGCGAGGTCGGCCAGGGCCATCACCGCAATGGTGCCCACGCCGCCCGCCAGCAGGGTCCACAGCCCAGCCAGCGGCTCGCCGCCCTGAAACTGGAAAAAGGCCAGGGCCAGCGCGCCCACAAACAGCACCGCGCCCAGCAGGCGCAGGCGCCCGCTCAGCCCGGCCACGCCATCGGCCTGCCGGGCCAGGGTGGCCGCCGCGCCCGCCGACCCGCGCAGGGACAACCCAGCGGCCGGCGCGGCGGGGGCCGAGGTCGGAACCTCTGGGCGCGTCTCGGGCCGTGAGGGGCTGAAGCCCGAGGACGAAATCACCACCGGGCTGGGCGCGGGGCGCTCGGGCTGGGGCGCGGCCGGCACCGGGTCGGGCCGGGTGACAGCGGGCGCCGCCTCGGGCACGGCCACACGCGGCGCGGCGGCCGAACGGGCCTCTTCCTGCCGCTCGGGGCTGGCCTGAATGACCGTGCGCTCGGGCGGGGCCGGGGTGGGCGCGGGGCGCACCGTGGGAGAAGGGGCCGCCGGGGCCGGCGCGGGGCTGGGCGCCGGGGCAAAGGTTTTGGCCGTGCCCGTCTGGGGCAGCGGCGAACTGGGCTGCTCCTTGGCGCGGGCGGTGGCGTCACGCACCTGCCCGAAAAACTGCTGCACGGTCGCCGGGTCAAAGCCCAGCAGGCTGGCGGTCAGGGCGGTGCCGGCCGGCGTTTCCACCCGCAGGGTGCCTTCCTGGTCACTGTGAATGCGTGTCAGGTCGCGCAAGGTCACGCGCCGGGTGCCGCCGCTGTCCTGGTACAGCAGGGTCTGGGCGGTCAGGGCAAACAGGGCGTCGTCGCGCTCCAGCGCCGCCAGGGGGGTTTCATTCATACCGGTGGCCTGCAGGGCCTGCACGGCTCGCTCACTCGGGGCACGCTGGGTCATGGGTCCTCCTCTTCGACCCGCCCAGCATACCCGCCGCTGCGGGCCGCGCCCAGAGCGCCTGAACCTCTGGTGAACGTTCGGCCAGGGGGCTGGGGCGGGCCCCAGGCCTAAAGAGAAGACGATCTGCCCTCTCACCCCCGGGCCGCGCCGCGCGCTTCACACTGCCCTATGACAGGCGACAACCGGTACGGCGACGCCCCCCTGGGCAAGAGCGTGGAAGAGATCGAGCAGGAGGGCGGCAACCTGATCAATGATCCCCGCCCCGGCGAGGCCCGGCGCGACGACGACCTCGCCGGGGTGGTGCCGGCCGTGGTGAACGGCACCACCAGCGCCGTGCCCGCCGTGGTGCGCCCCGGCGCCCTGGTCGAAGGTGGCAGCGGCCCCAATGACGGCCGCACCCGCGAGGGCCGCGACAGCAGCGAGGAATAGGACAGGCTGAGGGCGGCGCGCAAGTGCGGCAACGCTGATCACGCCCCCCTGCTAGCTTGCCCGGTGTGACCGTTCTCACCCTTCCGAGGCCCGCCTGATGCTGGCCCGCGCCCGCAGTGTGGCCCTAATTGGGGTGGATGCCGTCCCCGTGGAGGTCGAGGTGGATGTCTCGCCGGGCCTGCCCGCCTTCACGGTGGTGGGCCTCCCCGACCAGGCAGTCAGCGAGGCGCGCGAGCGGGTGCGGGCGGCGGTGCGTAATGCCGGGCTGCCGTTCCCGGCGGCGCGCATTACGGTGAACCTCGCCCCGGCCGATCTGCGTAAGGAAGGCCCGCTGTACGACCTGCCCATTGCCCTGGGTCTGCTGGCCGCCCAGGACCTGCTACCCCAGGCCGCGCTGGCCGGCACCCTGATCGCGGGCGAACTGGCGCTGGACGGCAGCCTGCGGCCCATTACCGGGGCCGTGAATCTGGCGCTGCTGGCCGCCAACCAGCAGGCCGAGGTGCTGCTGCCCGAAGGCAACGCCCCCGAGGCCGCCCTGATTGATGGCCTGCGGGTGTACGGCGCGCGCCACCTGGGCGACGCCGTGCGCCATTTCAGTGGCGAGGCCCCGCTGAACCTGACCCTGCCGCCCACGCCGCAGCGCACGGACACCGACCTGCTGGATCTGGCCGACCTGAAGGGACAGGCGGGGGCCCGCCGGGCGCTGGAAATCGCGGTGGCGGGCGGGCACAACCTGCTACTGGTGGGCTCGCCGGGCAGTGGCAAGACCATGCTGGCCCGCCGCGCCCCGGGGCTGCTCCCGCCCCTCACCCGCGCCGAGGCCCTGGAGGTCACCCGCATCCATTCGGCTGCTGGCCTGCTGGGCACCCGGGGGCAGCTGAACCTGAATCCGCCCTACCGCGCGCCCCATCACACGGTGTCCGACGCCGGCCTGATCGGCGGGGGCAGCGTGCCGCGCCCAGGTGAAGTGAGCCTAGCCCACCGGGGTGTCCTGTTCTTGGATGAATTCCCCGAATTCTCGCGCAAGGCGCTGGAAACTTTAAGGCAACCTCTAGAGGACGGCCACGTCACCATTAGCCGGGCGCGGGCCAGTGTGCAGTACCCAGCGCGCTTTCAACTGATTGGGGCCATGAACCCCTGCCCCTGCGGCCACCACGGCGACCCGGAAAAGGCCTGCGCCTGCACCCCCGCCGAACGGACCCGCTACGCCGCGCGCCTGAGTGGGCCGCTGCTGGACCGTCTGGACCTGCTGGTGCGCGTGCCCCGCCTGACGGTGGACGAACTGACCCGCGCGCCGGAACCCGAGCCCTCGGCCGCTGTGCGCGCCCGGGTGCAGGCCGCCCGCGAGCGCATGCAGGCGCGCCAGGGCGCCCGCAACGCCGACCTGAACGGACAGGCACTGCGGCAGGCCGCCCCGCTGGGCAGCGGCCCCGAGGCCTTTGCCCGCGCCGCTGCCCGGCAACTGGGCCTGACCGGGCGCGGCTTTGACCGGGTGCTGCGGGTGGCGCGCACCGTGGCCGATCTGGCCGGCAGTGACGACATCCGCGAAGCCCACCTGGCCGAGGCAGTGACGTACCGCCCACGCGATCTGGCGACCGGGTAAAAGGGCGTCCAGCGCGCGCAGTGATCGGCCACCTTGGCCTTCTCCCACCGTCGGAACTCGGGGCGCAACAAGAAGGGCCCCTCTGGACCGTGAGGGGCCCTTTGACAGCCGCTTTAACGGTGTTCGGGTTGGCTGGGTGCGGGCGCCGTGGGGGCCGCCACGCTCTGGGCCGAGACGGGGGCGGCGGGCTCCGGCGCGGCAACAGCGGCCGGGGCGATAGTCTGGGCAGGGCGGGCCGGGGTATCGCGCAGGCTGCCCTCAAAGTCGTCTTTGAGACTCTGGGTGCTGCGGCGGAATTCGCGCAGGCCGGCACCCAGGCTCTTGCCCAGTTCCGGCAGCTTGCGCGGCCCGAACACCACCAGGGCCACCAGAAGAATCACGATCAGTTCAGCAGGTCCAATGTTGGGCATGGGGGCGTCTCCTTGAGAGGGGGGCCGCAACGCGGCGAAGTGGCCCCAGTGTAGGCCCACCAGGAAAGGCAATTGTCAGCGCTGTGTGAAAGCCGGGTGGGAAGAGGAGGGGGCCGGAGGAGAAGGGGGAGCGCCCCCTCCAGTGCTCGCCCCGGAGTCAAGCCGGGCGAGGGGGCCGGAGGAGTACCCCCCGAATCTTTTCCCCGAACGTGCTGGGGCAAGCGGCGTATCGACGGGCCATATGCGTCACAGCGGCACTTTTTGCAGCCCCGGAGAATTCAAAAGACCCTCGTCCGTTTTTCAACAGAGCTGGACTGCGCACTTCCTGTGGTGAGCGGCCTGAGCTGATCGAGCCACTCCGGCCGCTCACCACCTTGAACCTCCTGATCCACCCTCCTTCCGTCAGCTGCCCGGGACGCGGTAGGCACGCAGGACGCCGTTCATAAACGCCACATAGAGACTGCTGTCGGCGGCCAGAGGCGTGGCCTGCACGCCAGCGACCTCGCGGTGGGTCCAGCGGGGCTGGCCGGTGCGCAGGTCCAGCGCGCACAGCTGCCCTTCTTCCGAGGCCAGGAACACGAGTTCGGCGCTGATCACCGGGCTGGCGGTCACGCGGCCACCCAGGCGGTGGGTCCACAGGTCCTCACCGTCGGTCAGGCGCAGGGCGCGCACCTCGCCGCCCCAGCCGGCCAGCACCGCCACGCCCCCCGGCAGCGAGCCGCTGAGGGCCGGGGACGCCCAGACCTCATCTTCCAGGTCGTAGGTCCACAGCGTGGGTTCGGGGGCCAGGGCGGCGCGGCCACTGGCGGCACTCAGGGCCAGGGCGTGCACCTCGCCTTCCCAGGTGGCCACGACCAGGGTGGCCTCAGCGTCGCCCAGCGGCAGCAGCGCGGGGGTGCCGTGAACCGTGCCCACCTCGACTTTCCAGAGGGCGTGCCCACTGCGGGCGTCCAGGGCGTGCAGCCAGCCGCTTTCGTCACAGATCAGGGCGGCCCCGGCCCACAGCACGGGGCTGGCGGCCACCGGGCCCCCGGTGCGGTAGGCCCAGCGCAGTTCGCCTGTGCGGGCGTCCAGGGCGTACAGGTGGCCGTCGCGGCTGCTGGCCAGCACCTGCCCGCCCCACAGGGTGGGGGCGCCCGTGAATTCGGCGCGGGCCTGGTGCTGCCACAGCTGCGCGCCGCTCAGCAGGTTCACGCGGCGCAGGGTGCCGTCCCAGGCGCCGAACAGCACGTGGCCGTCCTGAAAGGTGGCGGGGGCCGTCACCTCATCGCGCGCGGCGTAGGTGGCAAAGGGGCGGCCTGAGGTGTGGGTCAGCACCAGTTGCCCGCCGCGTGTGCCCACCGCCACCAGATCCCCCTCGCCCATCACGGCGGCCGGCCACGTGACCTCGCCGGGCAGCGAGACGCTCCAGGCTTCGCGCAGGCCGGCCACCTGCGCGGGGCCGTCGGGGTGCTCGCCGCTGCGGGCGCGCCCGCCCCGGTACTGCCCGCGCGCGTGGGCCCGCCACACGTCGCGCCGCGCCAGCGCCCACAGGTGGGCCAGGGCCTCGCCGCTGTCCGGGCGCTCGGCAGCCTTTTTGGCCAGCAGCCGCAGCAGCACGCGCGCCACGGCGTCGGGCACCGCCGGGTTCAGGTCGCGGGGATCGGGTGGGGCCTCGTACACATGCTGGTAGAGCACGCTCTGATCGCTGTCACCCACAAAGGGCGGACTGCCGCAGGCCACGCGGTAGAGCACCGCCCCTAGGGCGTACAGATCGCTGTGCGGGCCCACGCCCACGCCGCGCGCCTGTTCCGGGGCCATGTAGGCGGGCGTGCCCAGGGTCACCCCGCTCCGCGTGAGGTGCCGGGTCTGTTCCGTGAGCGCCACCAGCCCGAAATCCATGATGCGCGGCCACCCCGCCTCGTCCAGCAGGATGTTGCCGGGGGTCAGGTCGCGGTGGGTGATGCCCTGCTCGTGAATAAAGTGCAGGGCGCGCGCACTGAAGGCGGCGGCCGTGAGAAAACGTGCCAGCGGCGCCGGGGCGTCTTCCAGGGGCCCCAGCGCCGTCACCGGTCCGCCGGTCATCAGCGGCATGGTGAAAAAGGGCCGCCCCCCATCCTGCTCGGTGCCCAGGTCCAGCACCGGCACCACGCCGGGGTGGGTCAGGCGGGCCAGAGTGCGCACCTCGCGCAGAAAGCGCTCGCGGTCAGAGGGTGGGACGTGGGCGTGCTGCACCTTCACGGCCACCTCGCGCGAGAGCAGGGTGTCGTGCGCGCGGAACACGCGGGCGCTGCCGCCCTCGCCCAGCAGGGTCAGCAGGTCGTAGCGCCCCGCAAGCTGTGAACCGGTGTCCAGCGGCATGTGAGAGAGAGTTTAGCCCCCCGCCGCCCCCAGGGCCCGCAGCCCGCCCGGCGTCAGGGGTTCGCGCAGCAGCCGCCCGTAGGCCTCGGGGCCCCCGGCGTCCAGCACGGCGCGCACCAAATCACCCCCCACCGAATACGTGAAGATGTACGCCCGGAAGGTGGGCTGCGAGATAAAGCGCAGGCTCTGGCGGGCGCGGGCCTCGCTGGCTGGGGCGTAGGTCTGCAGGAAGTCCAGGACCTCCGCCTCGCTCTGGCCATCAGCGTGCAGGCGCATGGCCGCCTCGCCGCTCACGCCGCGCAGGCCCTCACGGGCGCGCGAGGCCGCCAGGAAGGCGCGCACGTCGTCCGCGTCCAGCCCGGCCACGGCGGCGAGGTCGCCGGTCAGCCACCCTTCCACTTCCTCGCGGGTCATCACCGCGCGCAGGGCGTTGACCGCAATGCCCTCCGAGACCACGCATTCCGGCGCGTTGATGAGCTGAATGTGGTGCTCGTGCCAGCCCCGGCCACGGGCAAGTTCCGCTTCCTTGGTGGCGTGCTCGGTGTGGTGGCCGGGGTAGCCCTCGTGGGCCAGCAGGTCCGGCAACCCGGGCAGCAGCACCGGCAGGTCGGTGTTGATGTCAATGCGGCTTTTCAGGTTGCCCAGCGGCCAGTTGTAGCCGCTCCAGGGCTTGTCCTGCACCAGCCCGATGCTGAAGTCCTCGCCGTCCGGCAGGCCGTAGCGGGCGGCCACCCGCGCGCGCAGTTCATCCAGAATGGGCGCCGAGACGCGCAGGATGTCGTCTTTGGGCACCGCCACACGCGCGCGCAGGGCTTCGTCACGCTCCAGCAGGGTCCCTGACCCGGGCAGGGCCTCGTCCAGCTGCGAGAGCGCCGCGCGCAGCTCGGCTTCCTCGGCGCGGCGCGGCTCGATGTCGTACAGGCCCTGCACCTCTTCGGCATAAGACAGGGCCTCGCCGCTCAGCATCCGGGCCAGGGTGTGCATGGCGCGCACCTGGGCTTGCAGCCACGTGCGCCGCGTCTCGTCGGGCTCGGCCGCCGCGCTGGACAGCAGGTCGGCGGCCTCGTCGCGCAGGGCTTCGGGGGCGCGGCGCTCACGCACGGCCCATTCAGCGGGCCCGCCGTAGCCGTCAATAAACCCCTCGGAATGCACGTCCAGGGCGTGGGCCAGCCGAATGTAACGCTCTGCAATATCCATGCCCGGCAGGATAGTGCGGCGGGGCGGAAAGAAGCCGTTGGCACCCTGCCGCAACAAAGAAGGGGCCGGGGCTCCTGTGCACCCCGGCCCCGATGGTGGCGGTTTAGCCTTCCTGCGTCTGGGCGCAGCGGTAGAGCTTGACGCTGCGCGAGGCGAGGCTGGTTTCGCTGCCCGCCGCCGCCTGCCCGCCGGCGTGGTCGTCGGTGGTGTCCAGCAGCAGCTCCCAGGTCTGGCAGCCGCCCAGGTTCGGCAGGCGGAACGGCAGGTCCACGTGTGAGGCATTCAGCAGCAGCAGCAGGTGGTCGTCCACCAGGGGCCGCCCGCGCTCGTCGGTGTCGTCCAGGCCGCCGCCGTCGAGGAAGATCCCCATGCTCTGGGTGTGGGGGTTGCTCCAGTCCTCGTCGGTCATTTCCTGGCCGTCAAAGCGCAGCCACACGAGGTCGCGGATGTCCTCGCCACGAATATTGCGCCCCGAGAAGAACTTGCGGCGGTGCAGCGCGGGGTGCGCCTTGCGCAGGGCGATGACCTTCTTGGTAAAGGCCAGCAGGTCCTCGTCCAGCGCGTTCCAGTTGTACCAGCTGATCTCGTTGTCCTGGCAGTAGGCGTTGTTGTTGCCGCCCTGGGTGCGTCCGAACTCGTCGCCTCCCAGCAACATCGGCGTGCCCTGCCCCAGCAGCAGCGTGGCCAGGAAGTTGCGCTGCTGGCGCGCGCGCAGGGCGTTGACGGCCGGGTCATCCGTTTCGCCTTCCACCCCGCAGTTCCAGGTGATGTTGTGGTTGTGGCCGTCGTTGTTGCCCTCGCCGTTGGCCTCGTTGTGCTTCTGCTCGTAGGTCACGGTGTCGCGCAGCGTAAAGCCGTCGTGGGCGGTCACGAAGTTGATGCTGGCGTAGGGCTTGCGGCCATTGAACTGGTAGAGGTCCGAAGAGCCGGTCAGGCGGTAGCCAATTTCGCTGGCCAGGCCACCGTCACCCTTCCAGAAGGCGCGCATGTCGTCGCGGTAGATGCCGTTCCACTCGGCCCAGTTCACCGGGAAGTTGCCCACCTGATAGCCGCCCTCCCCCACGTCCCAGGGCTCGGCAATCAGCTTCACCTGCGAAATGACCGGGTCCTGGTGGATGATGGTGAAGAAGCCCGACAGCTGGTCCACCTCGTGCAGGCCGCGCGCCAGCGTGGAGGCGAGGTCAAACCGGAAGCCGTCCACGTGCATATCGCTGACCCAGTAGCGCAGCGAGTCCATGATCAGCTGCAGCGTCTGCGGGTGGCGCACGTTCAGGCTGTTGCCGGTGCCAGTGTAGTCGAAGTAGAAGCGGGGATCATCGGCCACCAGCCGGTAGTAGGTGGGGTTGTCAATGCCCTTGAACGACAGGGTGGGCCCCAGGTGGTTGCCCTCGGCGGTGTGGTTGTACACCACGTCCAGAATGACTTCGATGCCGGCCTCGTGCAGCGCGCGCACCATCGCCTTGAACTCGTCCACGGCGCCGGCCGGGTTGCCTTTCTTGGCCTCGGCGGAGTAGCGCACGTCTGGGGCAAAAAAGGCCAGGGTGGAATAGCCCCAGTAGTTCGTCAGGCCCTTGTCCAGCAGGAAGGGGTCGTCCACATGCTGGTGCACCGGCATGAATTCAATGGCCGTGATGCCCAGCTCTTTCAGGTAGGTCAGGATCGGCTCGGTGGCCACGCCCGCGTAGGTGCCGCGCAGCTCTTCGGGCACGCCAGGGTGGGTCATGGTGAGGCCCTTGACGTGCGCCTCGTAAATTACCGACTGGTGAAAAGGTACGTTCGGCCGCTCGTCGCCCTGCCAGTCAAAGGACTTGGGGTTGGTCACGATGCCCAGGGGCGCGCCGCGCTGCTCGTCCTGTTGCATCACCGAGTCGTCTTCGCCCAGCACGTAGCCGAACACGCCCCGGTCAAACTGTTCGGTGCCGTCCAGCGCCCGGGCGTAGGGGTCCAGCAGCACCACGTTGGGGTTGAAGCGCAGGCCCTTTTCAGGGGCATATTCGCCGTGCACCCGGTAGCCGTAGCGCTGCCCCGGGCCCACGCCGGGCAGGTAGGCGTGCCACACAAAGGCCGTCTGCTCACGGACGGGCACGCGGGTTTCCTGGCCCTGCTCGTCGAACAGGCACAGTTCAATGCCGCTGGCATTCTCGGAATACAGCGCGAAATTGGTGCCCTTGCCGTCCCAGGTGGCCCCCAGTGGAAAGGGGCGGCCAGGGCGCATGGGCACAGGGGTCGGGGGAGCGGTCAGGGTGGTCATGGAACAAGGACTCCTTGGTTGCAGGCCAGCGGGGAGGGGAAGATGAATGGGCTGCGCCGGGGTGGCGGGCCGCCACGCGCAATGCTGGAAACGCTACCAGATGGGCCGCACTGGACTCCAGCCAGTCGCACAAACCCAAGCGACGGTCAAGGAACTTCTCACCCGCCTCATGGCCGCAGGGCAGGGCATGTGAAGGCGGTGAGAATTCTGGGGTCAGCCCCCCCGCAGGCAGGCGGCGCGCTCGGGTTGGGGGCGGGCGCCGCAGGCCCGCGCGGCGGTGATAAAGGCGCCCATATCCCCACTCACCCGCGCCAGGAGCGCCTGGAAGTCCGGCACCAGGACGGCGTAGGCGGCCACCGCTCCCAGCGAGGCGTTGTTGATGCCCCGGGCAAAAAAAGCGTCGTAGCCCGCGTAGCCACCCCAGCTGGCCTTCAGGGCGGCGTAGCGGGTCTGCACGCCCTGCAGCACCTCGGCCTTGCGGGTGCGGCGCTCACCCTCGGTCAGGCCGCTCTGGGCGTACAGGGCCTCTAGCCTCGCGCGGGCGTCCAGCAACAGGGCTTCAAAGTCGGTGTGCCGGGTCTGGGCCAGCCGGTCGGCCTCGCGCAGGGCGGGGGTGCCGTGGGCAGCCAGCCAGCGCCGCATCCCTTCCTCTTCCACAGCGGTGGCATACGACTCGTTAAAGACGGTGTCGCCCGCCACGTACACGCTGGGGTGCGAAAGTTCATGGATGACTGTGCGAATCAGGGTGGCGTCCGGGTACAGCAGCATGGTGGAGAGCAGCGGGTCTTTCAGGTAGCCCAGGGTGGAATAGGCGCTCACCCCGCCCACCACCACGTCGCGCCCGGCCGCGCGTCGCTGCGCGGCGTCTGCCTGGGCCTGCGCCTCGTTGAAATAACCCCGGTAGGCCACGCAGCCAGCCACCGGAAAGCAGCTGGTGTCCAGCGCCACGCTGAATTCGGGCGCTGAAAACACGTTCCAGACCACAGAGGGGCGCCCCACATCCACGTAGGTGCGGAAGCTGCCGTGGTCCGGCAGGCCCAGGCCCCCCTGGTCAGGCGGCGCCACCGCAAAAGCGCGCACCTGGGCGGCCAGATTCAGTTTGCGCCGGGTCTCTGTGCTCAGGGCGGGGTCCTGGCGGGCTTCGTCCAGCGGGCGGGCGCGGCGCAGCAGGTCCAGCTGGCCGCCCGCCGCCTGCGCCAGATACTTCACCTCGGCGCAGCTGGTCAGGCCCAGGGCGCCCAGCAGGGCCAGGGCAGGGGCACGCAGCGTACGGATCATGGCCCGCAGTGTACGGCGCTTGATCTGCCCCCCGGCTGCCCGGCACACTGACCCATGCTGACCCGGCTTCAGACGTGGTGGCGCCGCCTGCTGGGGCGCCCGGCCCTGCCCAGCCCCGCTTCGCCCAAAGGTGGGGACGACCCAGGCGGCGCCGGGGTACTGGTGCCTGCCGGCCCCCGCCCACGCCGGGACGGCGCGCAGGCCCAGCCCCCGGCCGAATCGCGGCCCTGAAGATTTCCTTATACTCCCCGCATTCACCCCAGCGGGCCGCGCCCTGGTCACGGCGACCAGGGGCTTTAGGGCGGCCCGCGCCCCACAAGGAGACCCCATGCAAGGCACCATGATGGATGTTCAGCTGACCGTGCCCACCATTCTGGAGCGCATCCGCACCCAGTACGCCAGCCGCGAGGTGGTGAGCCTGCTGGTGGCGGGCCGCGACGAGGCCGGCAATCCCCTGCCCCACACCCACCGCACCACCTACGGGCAGGTGGCCGAGCGCGCCCGGCGTCTGGCCGGCGGCCTGCTGGGTCTGGGGCTGCACAAAGGCGACCGTGTGGCCACGCTGGCCGTGAACTCCTTCCGGCACCTGGAAGCCTATCTGGGCGTGCCCAGCGCGGGGCTGGTGCTGCACACGGTAAACATCCGCCTGCACCCCGAGCAGATTGCCTGGATCATCAACCACGCCGAAGACCGCGTGCTGCTGATTGAAAACGTGTTTGCCGCGATGATTCCGGCCATCAAGGCGGCCTGCCCCACGCTGGAGCACATCTTTGTGCTGGGGCCCACCCCGCAGCCCATTCCCCTGCCCGGCGTGCAGGACTACGACACCTTCGTGATGGGCAGCCCCGCCCTGGACCAGTACCCGGAGCTGGATGAACGCGACCCCGCTGCCATGTGCTACACCAGCGGCACCACCGGCAACCCCAAGGGCGTGGTCTACACCCACCGCTCCACGCTGCTGCACTCCATTGTCAGCGCCCCCAAGGACGCCCTGAACGTGGGCGAGCAGGACAGCGTGCTGCCGATTGTGCCCATGTTCCACGTGAATGCCTGGGGCCTGCCCTACACCTGCGCGATGTACGGCGCCAAGCAGGTGTACGCCGGGGTCTTCAGCGACGGGCGCACGGTAGCCCGGCTGCTGCAGGACGAAGAGGTGACCATCACGGCGGGCGTGCCCACCATCTGGATGGGGCTGCTGGCCGAACTGGACCGCGCGGCGGCGGCGGGCGAGCCCTACCGCCTGACCGGCCTGGAGCGGCTGGTGGTGGGCGGCTCGGCGGCGCCCGAAGCCATGATCCGCGCCTTTGAGCGCCACGGCCTGACCATGCTGCAGGCCTGGGGCATGACCGAAACGCACCCCCTGGGCACCGCCAGCGGCGTGCCGGTGGGCGTACAGGCGCAGAGCGACGAGGGCTTTACCCTGCGCGCCAAGCAGGGCCGCGCGGTGCCCCTGATCGAACTGGGCCTGATTGACGACGACGGCCAGCCGCTGCCGCACGACGGCAAGACCATGGGCCGCCTGATCATCCGGGGCCCCTGGGTGGCCAGCAGCTACTTCAAGGGCGAGGGCCAGAGCAACTTCTTTGAACTGGGCGGCCAGGGGTGGTTCGACACGGGCGACATTGCCACCCTCGACGAGCGCGGCTACATGCACATCCAGGACCGCGCCAAGGATCTGATCAAGAGCGGCGGCGAGTGGATCAGCTCGGTGGATCTGGAAAACGCGATCATGGCGCACCCGGCGGTCGCGCAGTGCGCGGTGATCGCCATGGACGATCCCAAGTGGGACGAGCGCCCGCTGGCCGTGGTGGTGCCCCGCGAGGGCCAGAGCGTGTCGCACGAGGACATCCGCGACTTCCTGGCACCCAAATTTGCCCGCTGGTGGCTGCCCGACGCCACCGTGACGGCCACGAACATTCCCATTGGCGCCACCGGCAAGTTCCTGAAACGCGAACTGCGCGAGCAGTACCGGGGCTACGGACAGGCGCAGGGCGTGAGCACCCCCGAAGCGCGGGAGTAAGCAGAGCAGATTAAGCGCGTGCCCACCGTTGAAAGTGGGCACGCACTTTTTGGTGTCTCTCTTCTGGACGGTTGCTGAGATCCATCCCACAGCATTTTTCCCAGCGTGCCCCCAGGTTAGCGGGACGGCAGCACGCCGGCATACATCTCGTCCAGAGAAAGCGTCATGTTCAGGCAGGGCAGCTCGATCTCGCCTTCTCCGGCCAGTTCGCGCAGCGGCCACTGGTCGCCTGCGCGGCGGTAGGCATAGACCCGGCGCTCGCTCTGTTCCACGATCAGATACATCTGGAGGCTGGGCAGAGCGGTGTACAGGCCAAATTTGCCCACCCGGTCATGGCTGACCGTACTGGCCGACAGCACCTCAATCAGCAGGCACGGCGCCGTTTTATACCCGGTGTTCCGGTCATCTGGGTCACAGACCACCATCACATCGGGGTAAAAGAAGGTGGACGCCCCTGCCAGGGCCAGCTTCATGTCCGACTGATACAACCGGCAGCCTGCGCGCCGGGCACTGGCGTGCAGCGCGGCGGTCAGGTTGGTGCAGATCAGCACGTGGGCCTCGCTGGCCCCAGCCTGGGCGTGCAGCGGATAGACAAAACCGCCCACGTACTCGCGCTTGAACGGGCTGTGCTCCTCGCTGCGCAGGTACGCTTCAACGCTCATGGCTTTGAAGGCGGGGTCGCTCATGCCCCTAGAATCCCCCTCATGGCGGTTTCGGTACAGGGACAGAACGTGAGTTTTACGCCCCCGGCGGGCGCGGCCGGGCTGATCGGCGACATGACGGACTGGCGCAAGCGCGAGCCTCTGCCCGTGATTGGTGGGGAGCCCATTACCTTGCGGCTGCCGCGCGGCGCCTGGGTGGAGTACGCGTGGGTGGACGCGGCGGGCGAGCCCTTTGCCGACCCGGACAATCCGCACAAGTCCCTGAACCCCTGGTGGCCGTACCCCCGGGCGGCCGTGGTGGGCGCCTACGCCCGCCATCCGCTGTGGCTGGCCCCCGAAGCGCGCTTGAAAGGCACCGCCCACCGCCTGACCTGGGAGGGCGGCGTGTTTCCCGGAACGCGGCGGGCCATTGTCTACACCCCGCACGGCCACCAGCCGGGCACCGCGCTGCCGCTGTACTACGTGCAGGACGGCGTGGCCTTTTACCGCACCGGCAAGCTGGGCGACCTGATGGACCGCGCGGCCGAAGCCGGGCTGATGCCGCCCGCCGCCTTCGTGTTCGTAGAGCCCGGCGACCGCAACGAGGAGTATTACCTTAACCCCCGGTACCTGGACTTCCTGACCACCGAGGTGATGCCCCGGGTGGAGGGCGAACTGGTCACCCCCTCGGTGCGGGGCCTGTGGGGTGCCAGCTTGGGCGGCCTGACCAGCCTGTTTCTGGGCGCGGCGCACCCGGAGCTGTTCTCGCGCGTGGCCAGCCACAGCGGCGCGTTCATCGCCCGGCCCGGGGCCACCCGTGACGGCGGAATTGACACGGTGGGCGCCGGGGAGTGGCTGCTGGAGCGGCTGCGCCAGACCCCGCCCAGCCACCTCACGGTCAGCCTGGACACGGGGGTGCTGGAGTGGCTGACCGGCCCCAACCGCCGCATGGCCGGCCTGCTGGCCGAGGCCGGCGTGACCCACCAGTACCGCGAATACCCCAGCGGCCACAACTGGGTGACGTGGCGCGAGGCCCTGCCCGAAGCGCTGCTGTTTTTGCAGGGCGCGGGCTAAGGGCAGGGCTCTCCTCATCCCCTGGCGGCCCGGACGCGGCATCATGCGCGCACCACATGCAAGTATTCCGCGTTCTGTTGCTGGCGGCGGGCCTCGCGTCCAGTGCCTCGGAGGCCCTCACCATGACCTACCCTGCGTCCACCACCCTGATTCACGAGCGCGCTGGCGACTGGACCGGCGGCGAGGGCCGGGGCGTGGCGGCGGGCCCCAGCGGGCTCACCCTGGCACCGGGGGCCAGCAGCGGCACCTGGACCTCGGCGGTCCTGGCGGCCCCCGCCTTTGATGAACTCGTGCCGTCGTGGAACGCGCGCACCCCGGCCAGAGGCAGCGTGACCGTGGAGGTGCGCGCGCAGCAGGGCGGGCGCTGGACGCGCTACTTCAGCTTTGGCACCTGGAGCAGCGCCGAAGGCCGCACCAGCCTGGACGGCCAGAAGGACGCCAGCGGACAGGTGCTGACCGATACTCTGCGCCTGACGGCCAAAGCCAGCGCCTACCAGTACCGCGTCACCTTGCGCGGGGCGGGCACCGGCGTGACCCTGCTGGCCTTCGCCACCTCGGACCGTGCGAAGCAGGCGGCGGGGCTGGGCACCCCCGGGGCACGTGCCCTGTGGGGCAAGGTGCTGGGGGTACCCGGACGCTCGCAGATGCTGTACCCGGGCGGCGGTGAGGTCTGGTGCAGCCCCACCAGCGTGAGCATGATCCTAGCCCACTACGGCGTGAACGTGACGGTGCCCGACGCCGCCCGGGCCACCTTTGACCGCGCCTATGACGGCACCGGCAACTGGCCCTTTAACACCGCCTACGCCGCCACCCACGGCCTGCGCGCGTTCGTCACGCGTCTGCCCAGCCTCGCCCAGGCCGAGCGGTTCCTGGCTGCCGGGGTGCCGCTGGCGGTCAGCCTGGGCTGGAAGGCGGGCGAACTGCCCGGCGCCGCGCTGCCCACCAGCAGCGGTCACCTGATGGTGCTCGTGGGCTTTGATGCCCAGGGCAACCCGGTCCTGAACGACCCCGCTGCCCCCACCGACGCCGCCGTGCGCCGCACCTACCCCCGCGCGGTCTTCGAGAAGCTGTGGCTGACCCACAGCGGCGGGCTGGCATACGTGATTGCGCGTCCGGGGATGACGCTGCCGTAAGGAAATACTTCAGGGACGTGGAGCCCTGCCAGAGTAGGGGGCGATGCCCAGCGGCGCCGCTGCACGGGTATAAGAGAGGCAGCCATCACGGTCAGTGACTGCGGCATGGCTCCCCGCCACTGGAACAGAGCCCGGGGTGAAACTGGTGGCCGCATTCTGGCAGTGAGCACACCGGACTTCTGGCCACCCATGTCAGCTCTCGCCCCCCCATTCGGAAACCATAAGAGGTGTGTGGAACCTTCTTGAATGCCCTCTGGGTCCTCCCCTGTTGCCGCACCATTCTCCAACCGCGAGCGCAGGCCCGGCCATGTGCCTGGGTGCGCCGAGCAAATCAAGGACCCTACTGAAGCGTCGTTTCAAATTCATTCGTAGATTTCGCGTTTCCCACACGGCACACTGCAGCCACAGGGAAAAACCTCGTTGAGGCGAGAGTCCTGCGGCCAATCAAGCCGCTGCGATGAGGCCCTGAAGCAACCAGCAAGGAGGTCTGAAGAGGCCCCAGCGCCCTCATTGCCGCCGCTTACTCGGAGGTGTGCTGCATTCTGTCGTGTCCCCAGATAAAAAACCCGGTGGCCCCCATGGTCTACACCTTGCAGATTCAATCCCTGGAAAGCCGGCATGTTCTCTGCTCTACAGCGCCGCGCGTTCCTCTAGGCGGAAAACGGCCATCATTCGCAACCAACGTTTTTGGGCGCCGTCTCGTCCCACAAGGGCCACCGGCGATGGACGTGAAGTGAACCCTCGAAACAGGTTGCAACCCGCCTGAGACCGCTCCGCCAGCCTCGTGGGCGTGGCTGTTCATAGCCAGACGCTCTGCCTGACACCACAAGCTCGCCCCTCTCAAGCTGTCGTTCCGTCCACCGAATTCCGGCCGGATGGTCTTATCCGGCCGCCGACCCCACGCCAAGCAAAACAAGCCAGGCGGCGCAGAAAGCAGCGAACCACCCCTGGTCTGACAGCACCAAGTGGTTGCCTTGCGGGTGGCAGGCACACTGAGCGGTGCTCTGACTCGTGCCAGCGATATAGCCAGTCAATACGCCGTGATGTTCTCGGGCGCAGCAACTTCAGGCGCCGCAGGAGCTGTCACCCAATGCTGCAGCGCAGAACCGCCTTGGCAGTCCATGTAGACCGACCTGACGAGCACGCTGTTTCGCCTCTCTTGCTGGAGACCCCCAGCGCTGCGCCGGAGAGAAAATAAGCCTGATCAGCGTCCCAGACGAGATGCCTTGCACGGCCTGCTCGCCTGAAGACGATCTGGACCACTGCCCAACCAGATGACGCCCGCTTCCACCAACGACCCGGCACAGAACCGAGTTGCTGGTGCCAGGCCCACAGCGGCTCTCGTTTTGCCCGATTGAATCCTTCCTGCAGGCGGTTCAATCGGCGTTGGTCCCAGCCTGCCAGAAGAAGGTTCTTCGCATGAAAAATAACGCCCTGCCAATCACCGTCGGTCTCTCGCTGGCCCTGGGCCTCAGTGCCTGTACGCGCGAGCTGACCGTGCCCCAAGCCAATGCCCACGCCCTGAAAACCTTCGAGACACAAACCCTGAAGTGGGAAGCGTGCGACCCCAGCCTGCTGCCAGCCCCAAAGTTCACGAAAGTGCTGGGCAAGCGCATGGAGTGCGCAGATGTTCAGGTGCCACTGGACTGGAATGCTCCTTCCCGGGGTGCGGCGAGCTTCGCCCTGATGCGGGTGAGGGCTGCGGATCCGTCGGCCCGTAAAGGGGCCATTTTCCTGAACCCCGGCGGACCAGGGGCCGACGGCCTGCTGTTCGGCGCGGTGTTCGGCTTTCTGTGGAATTACGCCGACCGCGACACCAGGGCTGGCGCCGGCCTGTACCAGTTGGCGCAGACCTACGATCTCGTCGGCTTCTCTCCGCGTGGGGTTGGCCAGAGCAGCGCCAACACCTGCACGACCAACGAACGGTTCACGCCCACCCATCATCCGGGCACCGACCGCAGTGCGCAGAACATTGACGCGATGGTGCGCAATTCCCGTCTGATCGCCAGAGCCTGCCAGAAAAGCCCGTTGACGCCTTACGTCAACACCGAACAGACCGCCCGCGACCTCAACCTCGCCCGCGCCCTGATGGGCGACGCGAAACTCAATTACATCGGTTACTCCTACGGCACGTGGCTGGGCTCGTGGTTCGCCAAGATGTTCCCGCACCAGACTGGCCGGATGATGCTCGACGGCAACACGGCCTTTCACCAGAACTTTGAAGAGGTGTTCGGGCTGCAACCGCTGGGGTTTGAAAGGGCCTTCCGCGAAACCGCGCTGGGGTATGCCGCCCGCCACCACGACATCTTCGGCCTTGGTGCAACCAAAGAGGCGGTCTATGCCGGCTATGACCGCCTGCCCGCCGACCTGAAATTTGCCCTGGAAAACTACCACGGCGAGAGCATTGTGGGCGCGCTGTACAGCCCCGAAGGCATCACCTCTATTCCGTCGCAACTGGTCGCGGCGCACGGCGTCAATGAGGTGCTCAGGGCCAACCCTGCCGTCAAAACGGCCCAGGCGATTGCGCCGCTGCTGGCCGCCCACCAGTTTGCCCAGGACGCCGACGTGCAAGCCGCCGCCCAGGCCTACGCCCTGCCGCTGGCCGACACCTACTTCAGCCTGCTGCGCGAAGAACCCCGCCCGATCTCGCTGGACAACATGACCTCGGTGTTCAACAGTGTCGTCTGTAACGACACGCCTTCAACGCAGGGCGCGGACCATTGGGTGAAGCTGGGCAACGAACAGGCCACCCGCTACCCACTGATTGGCGGCTCCATGACCGAGAACGTCTGCGCTTTCTGGGGCGCGCCCACCGCCAGAAAACCCGAAACGCCCAGCACCATGCCCCCACTGCTGCTGGTGCAAAACGAGTACGACCCGGCCACCGTGACCGAAGGCGCCCTCGGCGCCCTCAAGGCCACGCCGGGCGCCAGGATGATCTTTGTTGACAACGAGACGCGCCACGGGTCTTTCCCGTATGACACCGAATGCGTGGACGTGCAGGTCAGTGACTATTTCCTGCATGGCGTCTTGCCGGCCCAGGCGTTCAACGTCTGCCAGGCTGTCCCGCTGCCCGGCGAGGAGCAGGTCTACCCGGTGGGTCAGACCTACACCAGCGGTCTGGCCCCCCAAGCCATGAATATCCGTGCGGCCACGTTCGGCACGGCGGCCGCAACCCAGGAAGCGCAGGCCATCCTCAAACAGATTCTTGAACGCAACGCCCTCCGGTACTGACAGCAGGTGACAGGTCCACCCACGGGCTGAACCCCAGCGCTTCCATGCGGAGCCGCGAAGCAGAGGGCCGCTCCAGAGGACTGGACATGGGTTCCGGATAACCCCCCAGAGGAACATTCCGTTCCCGGCTGGGTGCTTCGGTACTGAAGGCAGTCTCTCGCACCAAGGGTTGGGAGAGGTTGAGCCGTTCACGCAGAGCAGCCCGACGAGCACCCTGGTTTTCCCCTCCCTGCGGCGGGGCTCGCAAAGTTGCGCCGCAGAGGGGGGAACGGGGCTGGCGTCCCGGACGACGTTTTCGGCAATGCCGCCCCACCAGACTTGAACCCTGTCCGAACCAGGAATCACAGCGGCGGCCTGTTCCACCCACTTGAGGTGGCCGCCGCGCAACGCCGTTTACGCCGCTCTCTACCCCGAATGCGCACTGCCTTCATTGAGGACCTGGAGTGGCTGTGAATCTGCGAGGAGCAGCCGTTCCATTCGAAGGGACTAGGCCAGCAGCCCCGCGACCCGGAGGAGCGCCTAACCCCCTACGCAGAACGTGGCCCCTCTGAAACGGAACCAACATATTCATCGAACAGCTGGAATCCCTATAACCACGCAGCGGGGCCGCACCACCTACACTCCTTCTCATGGACTTTCCCACCCCCTGCCCGGCGTGCGGCTTTGAAAACCGCGTGGCCTTTACGGAAAGCGGGGTGCATGACGTGACCTGCGCCCAGTGCCGCGCGCGGTCCTGCGTGTTTCTGCGCAAGCAGCGCTTCGAGGTGCTGTTCGACCTGGGCACCCGCGCCCTGATGGACGGCTACGCCCGCGAGGCGGTGGCCAGCTTCGCGGCGGCACTGGAACGCTTTTTCGAGTTCTACGTGCGGGCCTTTACGCTGCAGCAGGCGGCCGGGACCGAGCGGGATTTCAGTGCGGCACAAGCGGCCCTGGACGGCACGTGGCGCCACGTGGCCAGCCAGTCCGAGCGCCAGCTGGGCATGTTCGCCCTGGCCTACCTGCTGCGCGAGGGCCGTGAGCCGGAATTCCTGACCCCGGCGGGCCTGGGCACCGACTTCCGCAACCGGGTGATTCACCGGGGCGCGCTGCCCACCCGCGCCGAGGTCGACGCTTACGCGGCGGGGGTCTTTGCCCTCATAGACCGCCTGCTGACCGAACTGGGCGAGGCCGCCGCCCACGTGGAACTCGCGCAGGAGGGGGTGTTCGCCGCGCACCTCGCCCGGCTGCCAGACGGGGTCACGGCGGTATTCGAGGAACACCCGGGGATGTTCCGCGCCCGGCGCTTTGCCGGGGCGGGCCCTGCCCTCAGCCCGGTGCCCAAGGCAGACCTGCCAGCGGTCAAGGGCGTGCGCGGCGTGAACGACGCCCGCGCCTTTCAGCAGGCCCTGTTCCAGCAGGCCCTGGCCGAACGCGGCGCCCTGCTGCAGGCCTTCAAGGGGTCGGGGCGCTAAGGACGTTGCACCTCACGTTGCGACTTTTCAGGAAAGCGCCCAAAAGTCTCCACTCCTGGTGCAACGTCCTTTTTTCGATACTCGCTTCGCTCGGTTGATCTACAGATCAACTTCGAGCGACTTAAGGCCCACCAGCCACCAGCGCAGGAAGCCCGGCAGGCGCGCGCGCCACGCGGCTTCATCATGCCAGTGGCCTTCACCGATGGTGAAGTGAACCTCCTGCACGTGTGGGCGCAGGTGCGCGGCCATGTTGCGGGCCAGTTCAGTCACCTCCTGGGCCCCCGTCAGACTGCCGCCCTCGTGGTCGCCCATATCCACCCACACGCGCGCCTGGGGATCACGGCGCCCCTGCCACCAGCGCAGGAGTTCAAAGTCGGCGGGCCACACCGCTGGGCTGAATACCCCCAGCGTGCCGTAGGTGCCGGGGTCGCGCAGGCCGCAGTAGGCCGTGATCAGCCCCCCGAACGACGAACCCGCCAGCGCCACCTGTGAAGGCGGCACCGGCCCGAAACGTCGTCGCAGCTCTGGCAGCAGGGCGTCCCTCAACCAGTCGGCGTACTCGTCAGCGCCGCTGGAAAAGGCATTCAGCTCAAAGGGAAAGGGCACATAGCGGCGGCTGCGGTCCTCGTTCACCGGCAGCGCGGCCACGCGGCAGGGCCAGCCCGCCTCGGCCAGCGCCTGCGCTGCACCCGCCGCGTTCCAGCTTTCGCCGGCAAAGGTGGGGCCCTCGTCGAACACATTCTGGCCGTCGTGCAGGATCAGGAGCGGCAGCGGGCCGTCGTGTCCGGCCGGCCACCACAGGCGCACGCTCTGGGGCCCCCACGGCGCGGCCAGCGTCACCTCCTCGCGCGGGGGAGCGGAGCGCACAGGCCGCCCCTGCCCGGCGCGCGCGTCCTGCCAGCCGGCCACCGTCAGCTCCACCACGCCCGGCCCGCGCACCACCACCGGGTGGGCCGGCGCGCGCCCGCCCCAGGCGTCGCCCTCCTCGGTCACGGTTCCGTCCGGGTGCCGTGAGCGCACCTTCACACCGGTCAGGGTGCCGTCAGGCAGGTCCGCGCGCAATTCGCCCTGCGTAAACACAAACGGACCGGGGTCGGCGGCCCAGCCCCGGAAGTCGCCGGTCAGAAACAGCGTGCCGGCTGGGGGCGAACCGGGCGGCAGGTGCAGACGAAAGCGCACTTCGGGCATGGGGGCAGTGTGGCACAGCCCCGTGGGCCCCCCGCCGACCCCGGCTTGGGTGAAGGCGACGTCAGCTTCCCGTGAGGGTTATGTCAGGTGCCGGGCGCTAGGCTTTTGGCGTGGAGGACGAGGTTTCGCCCGGCCTTTTCCCGGCGTGCCCAGGGTTGTCTCCACCCCGGAAACTTGATATATTCGCACTCAAGTTTCCTGTTTCGGTCTTTTCAGGAACCCACCCTCAAGACGACCCACCCGGGCGAAAGGAGTTCCGACCATGCCCACCCTTCCCCAGACTGTTCCCGTCTGCCCGGTTCGCGGCAGCGTGATCTACCCCACCATGGTGCAGCACATCGACGCGAGTCGGGCGCTGTCCATTAATGCCATTGAGGCCGCCATGCAGGGCGAGAAGGTCATTCTCATCGTGTCGCAGCGCGACAAGGATGTGGACGACCCCAAAGGCAGCGACCTGTACGACGTGGGCACCGCCTGCAACGTCCTGCGCGTGCGCAAGAACCCTGACGGCACGGTGCAGATGCTGGTCAGTGCCGTGGCCCGGGTGAAGGCCAGCAACTACCGGCGCAGCGATTACCTGAGCGCCGACATTGCCCCCCTGGAGGCCGAGGCCGACAGCCCCGTGGAACTGCAGGCGCTGAGCCGCGAACTGCGCGAGCGCTTCGACACCATCGCCTCGAACGGCAAGATCAGCGCCGAGAACGTGCAGACCATCCACGCCAAGGATGACATTGGCGAGATGGCCGACCACATCGCCTTTAACCTGGATTTCAAACTGGAAGACAAGCAGGCCCTGCTGGAGCAGGCCAGCCTGACTGCCCGCATCCGCAAGCTGCTGACCCTGCTGGACACCGAGCAGGAAGTGCAGGCTGTGCAGGCCAAGATTCGCGCGCAGGTGAAAGAAGAGATTGACAAGAACCAGCGCGAATACTACCTGCGCGAGCAGATGAAGGTGATCCAGAAGGAGCTGCAGGGCGGCGACGACGGCGAAGAAGGCGACGAGGCCGAAGCCTTCCGCGCCAAGCTGGACCAGCTTGACCTGAAGCCCGAGGTGCGCAAGGACCTGGACCGCGAGGTCAACCGCCTCGCCCGCATGCACCCCGACGCGGCCGAAGCCAGCGTGATCCGCACCTACCTGACCTGGGTGACTGAACTGCCCTGGAACACCCGCAGCGAAGACCAGCTGGACGTGACCCAGGCTTCCCAGATTCTGGACGACGACCACTACGGCCTGGAAAAGGTCAAGGACCGCGTGCTGGAATTCCTGGCCGTGCGCCGCCTGCGCAAGGAACGCGCCGCGCGCGGCGAACTGAGCGCCGAGGACGTGAACAAGGGCCCCATTCTGGTCTTCACCGGCCCTCCTGGGGTGGGTAAAACCAGCATCGCGCAGAGCATCGCCAAGTCGCTGGGCCGTAAGTACGTGCGCATCGCCCTGGGTGGCGCGCGTGACGAGTCGGACATCCGTGGTCACCGCCGCACCTACATTGGCGCCATGCCCGGCCGCCTGATTCAGGGCATTCGCAGCGCAGGCACCAAGAACCCGGTGATCCTGCTGGACGAGGTGGACAAGCTGGGCAGCTCCTACCAGGGTGATCCCAGTGCCGCCCTGCTGGAAGTGCTGGACCCTGCACAGAACCAGCACTTCACCGACCACTACCTGGGCGTGCCGTTTGACCTCAGCGAGGCCATGTTCATCGCCACGGCGAACTACCCCGAGCAGATTCCCCCGGCCCTGATGGACCGCATGGAAGTCATCGACTTCTCCAGCTACATCGAGCAGGAGAAGCTGGAAATCGCCAAGCGCTACCTGCTGCCCCGCCAGCTGATCGCCAACGGCCTGAAAGCCAACCAGATCGCGTTCACTGATGCGGCGCTGGAGAAGCTGATCAGCCACTACACCCGCGAAGCCGGCGTGCGCAACCTGGAGCGCGAGATTGGCACGGTGGCCCGTAAGGTCGCCCGCCGCATCGCCACTGGTGAGGTCAAGCGCGTGAAGGTCACGGAGAAGGATCTGGACCGCTACCTGGGCCAGGCCCGCCACATCCCCGAAACCGAGGGCAAGGAAGACATGGTGGGCGTGAGCACCGGCATGTTCTACACCCCGGTGGGCGGCGACATCCTGTTCGTGGAAACCAGCACCAGCCCCGGCAAGGGCCTGGTCCTGACTGGCCAGCTGGGCGACGTGATGAAAGAAAGCGCCCGCGCCGCCCTGACCTACATCAAGGCGAACGCCGAACGCTTCCACATTGACAAGGCCCGCATTGACGACTCCGAGATTCACGTGCACGTGCCGGCGGGCGCCATTCCCAAGGAAGGCCCCAGTGCGGGTGGCGCGATGGTCACCAGCCTGATCAGCGCCCTGACCGGCATCCCCGCCCGCCACGACGTCGCCATGACCGGCGAGATGACCCTGACCGGCCGTTACCTGCCCATCGGCGGCCTGAAGGAGAAGGTGCTGGGGGCCCGCCGCGCCGGGATCAAGCACATCATTCTGCCCAAGGCGAATGAAGGCGACCTGCGCGACATCCCGCTGCACCTGCGCAGCTCCATGCGCTTCCACCCCTGCGAAACCGTGGATCAGGTGCTGGATGTGGCCCTGGTGGGCGGCCTGAAGGCCCTGGAGACCCCCCGTGACGGTCAGGCCCTGCCGGCCCCCGAAGCGGCCCCCAAGCGCAAAGGCCGCCGCAGCGACGCCCGCGCGTAAACTGACGTGACCTCTCCCCCGCCCGTGGTGGCGGGGGTTTTTCGTGTCGTAGCGCAGCTGGCTTCTCTATGCTGGGTGGCGTGATGAAACGCGCGTTGGTTGTTGGGCTGCTGAGCTTCTGGTCGGGGGCGCAGGCGGCGTATTGCTTTGATGCTCCGGGAACGAACGATGATCTTTTTCGTTTTCTTCGTGGCTCACCTAAGCACCTGGAGCAGGTCAATGATGCCAGTGGAACCAAGGACGACCTCACAGTACAGGCCAGTTTTCAACAGAAGCGTATCGCCGAACTGGTTCAACAGACCCGCTTTCCCGATCGGACACGTCTGGATCACGTCGTCGTGTTCAAGCAGTTGGGCGCCAATAAGATCGAGGGCCGGTTGTCTTTCCCAAACACCAACCTTTTAATGTCTCCTCTTAACAAACAGGTGGAGTCTGCACGCCTCGAAGCAAAAAACTATGAAACCTCTCCTCCGGCTCTTTCACTGACTTATGATGCTCAGGGTCGGCTCAGTACGTACTCTGGTTTCTGGATTCAAATGGGCTCTTTTTTACCCAGACAGGTTAAGGCAACCTGTATCTATGGGCAGCAAACAGTGATTGAAACCGTCAATATCATGCGGGAGTACCGCAGCGTCAGCACGACCAAGTTGGACAGTCGGGGCAAACCGATGTTCATTGATTTTTCCACTCAAAAATACGATGGCCCTCTCGATCTAGACACGTTTATCCCTGCTTTGAGCGCCGTTTATACCTCCCGGACCATTTTTGAATACAGCCAGACTGGTGAACTGACAGGTGCGAGAATCCATGTCCCCACGCAACGGAACGCCGCTGGTGAACTGGTGGAACGAGGCCAGCCGGAGACAGTCATGAGCTTCACCCTCGACCGGAACAGCAACATCATCCGCGAAGAGAGACGAGCCGACGGCCAAACGACCACTGTCGAGTTTACGTACGACTCGCAAGGCAATTGGATAAAGCGGGTCGCGCGTTCGCCAGTGAAAACCATCTCTACCACCCGCACCTTCACCTACTGAGCCTGGGGCCACTGCTTTCATTCCGGGCCTGTCCTGGCCGGTATCCTGTAGGCCCATGAGCAGCCTCATCACCTTTCTTGTGGCCAGCCCCCACCTGCGCGGTGGGGTGTTCGAGGGCACCGTCATCCTGCTGCTGGAACACGATCAGAAAGGGGCCATGGGCCTGATCGTGAACGCCCCCATGCCCCATACCGTTTCCGACTTGCTGCCCGACGCCCCTGGGCAACCGGCGCCCGCATGGCTGGGCGGCCCGGTAGACCCCACGCTGGGCTGGTGCCTGTACCCGCAGGCGGTGGGCCTGGAGGGCGAAATTCGGCTGCTGCCCAACCTGAATGTGTCCAGCAGTCTGGACGTGCTGCGGGCTGTCATGGCGCAGGAGCAGCGCTATATGCTGGTGCTGGGGTACGCGGGCTGGTCGGCCGGGCAGCTGGCCGACGAGGCGCGGGAAGGCAGCTGGGTCTGGGTGGAGCAGGACTCGCCAGACCTGCTGTGGGACGTGCCGGCCCGCGAGCGCTGGCAAGCGGCCCTGGACCGCCTGGGCGTGGTGCCGGACACGATCATGCCCGGCGGTGCGCAGGCGTAAGCGGGCGCCAGCGGGACTTGCACGCCTGCAGGGTGCGTGCTACTATCCCTCTCGCGCCGGAAACGGCCCGGTATTCGGCAGTAGCTCAGTGGCAGAGCATCCGACTGTTAATCGGACGGTCGTTGGTTCGACCCCAACCTGCCGAGCCAGATCAAGCCCCCCTCTCGCAGGGGGGTTTTCCTTATGATCCCGCTGGGGGCTGAACCGATGCTCTTAACAAGCGGGAGGGCCCTCACACTTCAGCCCCCGGCGCCCGTCAACCCACCCCCCGCTTTCTCAGGGGGTGTTCAGGGAAGCCCCAGAGACCTTCCTCAGAGGGCCCAAAGCCTTCGTGGGTGCTTCATGCTGGCGCAGATGAACAATTCACCGTTGAACGGGTGTGCTATGCCTGAGGTGGCATATGGGCCTTTCGATACCTTCTCAGGCACCGCCCCAGCCGGTGCCCAGTCAACTGATCGTGCAGGTGGCCAGCGCGGAGACGTGCGAGGCCATTGCTGAACACGTGCTGCGGGGCGTGGCTGGACTGCGGGGCCTGACGCTGTGGGGCGAGGGGGGCACGCTGGCCCTGGCCTCGGCGGGCGAGCCGGCAGCCGATCCCCAGGAGCCACTGACGGCCCTGACCGAAGACCCCGAATACTGGCTGAGCACTGTGCCGCCCACGCCGCTGTCCCCCGAACTGCTGGCTGTCATGGACCTGCGGCTGCGTCACCTGGAGGCCCAGCGGAGCATTGAACGGCTGCGCCGCCGCCTGTCGTCCATGGCCACCGCCGCCACCACCGATCCCCTGACCGGGCTGCCCAACCGCATGGCCCTGGATGCAGACCTGCAGCAGCTGGAAGCCGAAGGGGCGGCCTATGCAGTGGTGTTCATTGACCTAGACGGCTTCAAAGCTATTAACGACCAGCACGGCCATGCGATGGGCGATTCGCTCTTGAAAGGCTACGGCCTGTGGCTGTCGCGGGTGACGGGGCCCTGGGGACGGGTGTACCGCATGGGCGGCGACGAATACCTGCTGCTGGTCACCCATTTCCCAGGTTCCCAGGAAGCGTTTGAAGCCTGGGCCAACGAGCGGCTGCCCATGCTGTTCGTGGACGGCGTGACTGCCAGCATTGGCATTGCGTGGCGCCATGAACGGCAAGCGGTGCGCGAAGTGCTGAAGCTCGCTGACCAGCGCATGTATCAGGCCAAGACGGCCCAGGGGCAAAGCCGATGAGACAGGTTGCCTGCGGCGGCTCGTTCCTTTGGCAGGTCCAGCCGAAACCCCTACGTACTGTGGGCCGCTTCTGAAAGAGGAGCGGCCCTCAATAGTTCTGAGTCGTGGGGCTGATACGGGGCGCCTCTGATGCCAAAGCCTAATAGGGCGTGTAGGCCAAGGTTGCTCGCTACTCTGAGGGATGAATCGTGAATCCTTTGACCAAGACGTGCAGGGGCTGGTCGGCTTACAGCTAAAGCGAGTCCGGTACTACGAGTTACACGGTGACTGGCCCTCGTGGCATGCTGACCCGGACTTCGACAGCCTGAAGCAGGGACTCGACTTCATTGGCGACGATGCCTCGTTCTTCATTACCTGGGATGCCTCTTTCTGGAGCTATGGTCTATGCGTTCGCTCAGGAGCTTTGGTCGATTTTTTGTCAGGAGGGCAGTTCGGTGATGTGTCTGCAACAAGTCGGTGGTCAGGCTTGTGTGGGCAGCGAGTACGTGCTGCACGGTTCATTTGGGAACCGATCCCGCTGGCTGAGGACAGGGCCGTCTACCCGCAACATTTGGTGTTGACGTTTGAGGCTGGGAATCAGGTGTATGTGAGTGCTGCGACGCCCCAAGGAACGCGAGCGCCGTTCTTTGGGATGTCTGATCATGTCGTCGTCCTCTTCGACCAGGAGCTCGCTCGGCATTATCTGCACGGCATCCAATAGCTTTATGACTGAGGACCCGGCCAACCTTGGCCTACACGTCTTAGCAGGACTTTGTCAGAATGGATTTCCATGACTGAGCCGGCTCCACAACTACGTTCGCTTGACCTCGTGCAGGTCGTTCTGGAGCGTCCGCCGACCTACACATCTCACGGCTCGTACAACGAGGTCGTCGCATTCATTGAGGGGTATCACGCCGGGCATCGCTACACAGGGACCCAGTGGTTCGAGTTCCTTAGCTGGTTGCGAGAGCAACTTGGTGAGGTTGAAGGTCGGGTGCTGGTCCGTTTCCGCCAAGGGCTCCAAGATGACACCAGTGCCCTTCAGGAACTCCAGGCGCTGTACAACGCCTTTCTTGAACGCCAAGCGGAACCACAGAAACCTCTTGTTGAAGAGTGACAAAGTCCTGTTAGAAGGAGCGAAGGAATGCTGCTCCATCGCTGTCGTCCCGTCTGTTTTCGCCTTCGCTCTCCTGCGAAGCTCTCCGAGGCCGCTTGCCGCTCGCCTCCGGCTCACTTAAATTCCGTATGGGCAGGCTGCACCCAAACCCGGCCGAGCTTCAATGGCCGCTTTCTAATCGCTGGCCAGGGCCAGTTCGCGCTGGCGGGCCTGCCGGGTCAGGTGCCAGCGGTATAGCTCGGCGGCGGCGTCGCGCACGATGGCGCCCGCGTGAGGCAGCGCGGCGCGGCGGCTCTGCAGGTTGCGGGCCACGATACCGGTCAGGTCGTCAAGGTTGTGCAGGTGGGCGCCGGGCACCTCGGCAATATCGGGCGCCAGAATGCGTGGCACGCTGATGTCGATGAGGAACATGGACCGGCCCGGGCGCTGGCGCAGAGCGGTGCGGACGCCATCCCCGTGCAGCACGTAATGGGGCGCGGCGCTGGAAGCAATCAGCACGTCGGCTTCGGGCAGCACCTCGTGCAGGTACTCGGCGGCGCAGGCACGGCCGCCCAGCTTCTCGGCCAGCTGCCGGGCACGCTCGGCGGTGCGGTTGACCACGATCACGTCGTCCACGCCAGCGGCGCGCAGGTGGGTCAGGGTAAGTTCGGCGGTTTCGCCCGCGCCCAGAATCAGGGCGGTGCGGCCCGAGAGGCCCCCCAGGGCCGCCTGCGCCAGCTCCACGGCGGCGCTGGACACGCTGACCACCTTGTCACTCATACCTGTTTCAAAGCGCACCCGCTTGCCGGCCGCCAGCGCGCCCTGGGCCACCTTGTTCAGCACGGTGCCGGCCAGGCCCCGCGCGCGAGCGTCCTGCCACGCGCGTTTGACCTGCCCCTGAATCTGCGTTTCGCCAATCACCAGACTGTCCAGGCCCGCCGCCACCCGGTACAAGTGGGTCACGGCCGCCTCGCCCCGGTGCACGTACAGGTGGCCGCCCAGCGCGTGTCCCCAGGCGCCTTCAAAGGCCACCACGGGATCGCCACTCAGGCCCGCCAGATAGACCTCGGTGCGGTTGCAGGTGGCCAGCAGCATGACTTCCTGGGCATGCCGGGCCAGGTGGGCCAGCAGGGGCCCCTCTTCACCCGCGCGCACAGCGGCGCGCTCGCGCACCTCGACGGGAGCCGTCTGGTGATTCAGGCCCACCACCACAAGGTCCAGCGCTTCAGGCTGCGGCAGACCGCTCAGGAAGGAGCGGGCGGTGGGGCAGGCCAGCGTCATGCAGCCCCCAGGGCGCGGCGGATGTCGGCGCGCAGGGTGTCCAGGGCGGCATGTTTCTGGGGTTCAGGCAGGGTCAGGGCCGCTTCACGCTGAGCGGTCCAGCGCCCCAGCTGCGCCTCGGTGGGCAGCAGTTCGGCGCAGCGCTGGGCCAGGGCCTGGGCCAGCATGGGCAGTTCGCGCCCGGTGCTCACCGCCACCTGCACGCCTGCTTCCTCGGCCACAGCGGCAAAGCGCAGACTTCCGCGCGCGGCGTCGGCAGCATCGTTGACGAGGCTGCCCTGGGCCCGCGCCTCGGCCACCACCTGCGCGTTCACGCGGGCGTCTGGGGTGGCGGCCACCACCAGCGCCGCGCCGTGCAGGTCGCCGTGGGCGTAAGGGCGTGCCAATACGGTCACCGGCAGGGCTTTCAGATCTGCCTGCACCTCGGGCGCCACCACCGTCACTGAGAGCCCGGCGCGCAATAGCGTGTGTGCCCGGCGCAGGGCCACACGGCCCCCACCGACAATCACGGCGCGCTCGCCACGCAGGTCCAGGAAGGCGGGAAGCAGACTCACGGGGCGCAGCATAGCGCGCCGGGCACGGGGCAGCCGTCCCCGACCGAACGGTCGGGAAAGCGGCTGGGAGGGCGTGGAGGGGGCGGGGTGGCACATGGCAGTGAGACTGCCTATTGCGGCCCAGCGGGCCTGTCAAGCCCCGGTTTGCCCGCGCACCGCGTCCTGCACCCCGCTCCCCCCCGTTCCTTCCACCACCGCTGCCGCTGCATCGGCCAGGGCGTCCAGGCTGGCTTCGTGGGCCACGGTGACCTGGGCAAAGCCGGCCTCGCGGGCGGCGTCGGCGGTCTGGGGGCCCATGGCGGCCACGCGGAAGGCGGTGCCGGCCAGGGCGGCGAGGTGGCGGGCGGCGCTGCCGGAAGCCAGGGTCACCACGTCGGCCTGCCGCAGACGTTCCAGGGGGCCAGGGGCCAGGGGCGCGGGTTCAGTGCGGTACAGCTCGGCGCGGGTGTAGGGCACGCCCCGGGCGCTCAGGCCGCGTTCCAGCTCGTCCTCGGCCAGCTGGCTGGTGAGGTGCAGGGTCGCCTCGCCACGCTCCACAGGCAGCTCGGCGGCGAGGTGCCGGGCGCCGGGGGTGGAAGGCACGAAGTCGGCTTTTAAGCCCCGTTCAGCCAGCGAACGCGCCGTGCTGGGGCCCACGGCCGCCACTTTCATGCCGGCCAGCGCGCGGGCGTCCAGGCCGGCCTCCTCCAGCAGCGTCCACAGGGCGCGCACCGCCTGGTTGCTGGTGAGCAGCAGCCAGCCGCTGAACCCCTGCAGCGCGGCGGCCACGGGCGCCAGATCCGGCGCAGGCGCAAAGCGGATCAGCGGCACTTCCAGCACCTGGGCGCCCCGGGCGCGCAGCACGTCAGACAGGGCGCTGGCGCCTTCGCGGGTGCGGGTGACCGCCACCGTCTTGCCCGCCAGGGGACCGGCCAGAGCGGGCGCCGGTTCGAACCAGTGCAGGGTGTCCCGAAGGCGCACCACCTCACCGACCACAGTCACGGCCGGGGCCTGCAGGCCGGCCTCGCGGACCACCTCGGCAATGGTGGCCAGGGTGCCGGTCACGGCGCGCTGCTGCGGGGTGGTGCCCCACTGCACGGTGGCGGCCGGGGTCTGGGGGTCGCGCCCGGCGGCGATCAGGTCGGCCGCGATCTGGTCGAGGTTCCGCACGCCCATCAGCAGCACCAGGGTATCCACGCCGGAGAGGCGCTCGTAGTGGGCGCCGCCCTCCTTGGTGTTGCCGGTGAGCACCGCGAACGAGCGGGCCACCTCGCGGTGGGTGACGGGAATGCCGGCGTAGGCGGGAGCGGCAATGGCGCTGGTCACCCCGGGCACCACCTCAAAGGGGACCCCGGCCCGCACACAGGCTTCGGCTTCCTCGCTGCCGCGCCCGAAAACGAACACGTCGCCGCCCTTCAGCCGGGCCACCCGGCGCCCGCCGCCCTCCTGAGCCTTGGCCACCAGCAGTTCGCTAATCTGCTCCTGGCTGATGTACTCCGAAAAGCCTTTCTTGCCCACGTAGATGGTTTCGGCCTGGGGGCAGTGACGCAGCAGTTCAGGGTTGGCCAGATAGTCGAACAGCACCACGTCTGCCGCCTGCAGCGCCTGCTGGCCGCGCAGGGTCAGCAGGCCCGGATCACCCGGCCCCGCCCCGATGAGGGACACAAAAGCGCGGGACGGCACAGCGGCGGAAGACTGACTCATGCCTCACAGGCTAGCGGCCCGGCGGCGGGACATATGCGGCTTCCTGCGTTTCATGACCGCGTGCGCGCACCCTTCCGCCACTGACCGCCACGGCGCGCGACAGCACCGTTTCCCAGTTCAGGCGCTGCAGCGCGTGCGCCGCCAGCAGGTAACTGAGGCGGTCCGGCCAGCTGGACGCACGGATGAAGACCTCAATCTCCAGGTGCAGCACGCCGCTGCCGGGCTCAGTGACCCCAAAGCGCACCGTGCCCGCATCGGCGTGCAGGCGCAGGGTGCGGATGCGAAAGGCGCGCGACGTGACGGCCTCCACGACCACCCGGGCGCGCCGGATCAGGCCCATGAGGATCCGCAGGCGGGTGCCAGGACCAATGGGCGGGCCCCCCTGGGCGGGCAGCGGGGCGTCCAGCCCCCGGAACCACGCGGCCAGACGCGGCGCAAATTCGGGCAGGTGCTGCAGCACCTCGGCGGTGATGTCTTCCGGGGAGCAGGTGGCCCCGGTGACCTCGGCCCAGAAGCGGCGGCGGATCACGGGTCCTGCGCCGTCCGCCAGCCCCGTGGGGCGCAGCGCCCTGGCTCCCGCTTGAAAGACGTTCCCAGACAGCAAAAAAGCGCCCAACGCCAGGGCCACCGTGCGAACAACAGGAAATTGAGCCATAGACACCTCGGCAGAGAGAAACGAAACCTGCCAGAAAGTATCCGGGCCTACACTGCCGGCTTCGGCGCGGTGCAGGTCAAGGCGGCTTTAGAGAACCGAAGGTGGGGAACGGTGGCGCGCAGGACCGTCTCTCAACAGTGTCTTTCAGAGTGGGGCACTGCAGAGGGCTGGGACGGCTCCGAATCTGCCGGCAAGCCGTTCCAGCCCCATACCAGCGCCTTATACGAAAAAGAAGTAAAGATTGGACATTACGCATTAGGAAGCCAGTGGAAGTACGTCGTGCGCGAAACCAGAGCCTCTTGGGTCATCAGCCAAGCACATCGCTCGTCAACGGCCGCGAGCAACTCAGCTCGGCTGTCCCAGGCGCGATTGACCAATCCCGCTTTGATCGGCGGCCACAGATGCTCTGCTGGCATCA
>NZ_JAHRBL010000015.1 GCF_019693445.1 Deinococcus aquaedulcis
GTTTTGGTGGCTGCACACCTTCAAAACACCGCCTTTTCGCGTTCCCGTCGAGTCCCTTGACATGCTGGAGGGAGATGTGTTGTCTGGGACGGCAATTATGCGAAGTTGTCGGCTACTGAGGTTGTCCAGATAGTCGTGAATGGCCTGTGCCGGAAAGCCCCCGCTGTACCACTCCGCCGCCTGCGCTGCGTCTTTCGGACCCTGTAAAGCCCGGTGCAGCACGGCGAGGCACAGGCGATACAGGGCGACGGTAATCAGCGGCGAGGGATCGTCTATGCGCTCGAAGGTCTGCGCTTGCGTCAGCACCTCGCGCAACCCCACCTCGCGCACAGGCCCAACGGTCAGCGGACGAACGGGAATCCATCCTTCCTCCAGAAGCGAAAAGCCAGCCAAAATTGCACCTCCTTTAGGAAGTGTGAAGGAGAGGTGTCGCCAGGTTGTCGCATAAGGAGGGGCGTTTCCGAAGGGTGAAGAAAATTGAGTCCAGTGGCTTCAACTCCTGACCAAACAAATTGTGCTTCGGCTCAGCTCTGAGCTAACATTCTAGCTAAGGAGCAACCATGACCGTCTTCAACATGCACGATGCCAAAACGCAGCTCAGTAAGCTGGTGGACGCCGCCGAGCGTGGTGAAACGGTGGTCATCGCCCGGAATGGCAAGCCTGCCGTCCAGCTCACCGCCGTGGGCGCAGCTGGGCAACGGTGGTCCCCCGAAGCGCTGGCCTTTTTCGCGTCTGCCCCTTCCCCCGAACTGGCCGACTTCGAGATTCCAGAAGATGACTTGCTGCCCCTGCCCGAGCGGGACCTCTTCTGATTCGCTTCCTGCTGGACACTGACACCATCAGCCTCGCTGTGCGGGGAGAGGGAGCGGTTCGGAGCCACCTTGCTGCCACGCCCCTGGCCGAACTGGCGATCAGCAGCGTCACCCTCATGGAACTGGAGTTTGGCCTGAGCCTCAAACCTGCCCGCCGGGCCGCCGTGGAGGCCGCCCTGAACCTGTGGCTGCCGCAGGTGGCGGTGCTGGACTACGGGCCGCAAGATGCCCGCATCACAGCGCACATCCGCACCGCCCTCCGTCAACAGGGCACACCCATCGGTCCCTATGACTTGCTGAACGCGGGGCTGGCGCTGGCGCGCGGCCTCACGCTGGTCACGCACAACACGCGCGAGTACGAGCGGGTGGACGGCTTGCGCCTTGCAGACTGGATGGGTGGCAGCCCCGACACGATTTGACGCGCTGGCCTCTTACGCTGAGGCATGGACAGAGCGACGCAGCAAGCGTGGTACCTGTGGGCCAAGAGTGACCGCAACGAAAAGAAAACGCTGGAGGATGGCCGTTACCTGCCCGTCCTGACGCACCTGCTGGATGTGGCCGCGTGTACCTGGGAGATTCTGGAACTGGAGCCGCCGCACACGCTGGCCCTGCTTGCCGAGGATTATGGCCTGGACGTGGACACGGCCCGCCGCTGGGTCTGCGCCCTAGCTGGGCTGCATGACCTGGGCAAAGCCAGCCCCACCTTTCAGGCGCTGTGGGACATGGCAAAAAAGAGGCCGCTGGCTGGGGTAGAGCGGCTGGTGGCAGGCGCGGGAACGAACAAGGTTCCACACGGGGAAGTCTCGCAATTGTTACTCCCCTGTCTGTTGACCCTAGTGGGTTGGGAGGAACAGGCTGCTAATCGGGTAGCGGACGCGGTGGGTTGTCACCACGGACGCCGGATTGACAAGCACGTGGTGGAGAAAATTCAGGATGCGGAAGCGGGAAAGGGGGATTGGGGAGAAGCTCGCTTCATTTTGTTTGAGAAGGTGCTGGAAGCAGTTGGCCTTGACCCAGAGAGCCCACCCGTTCCCCCCCTCCCCGATCTCTCCGCCCCCGCCTATATGCGCCTCGCCGGGCTGACCAGCTTCGCCGACTGGGTGGGCAGCAGCTTCGAGGTACCTTCCGAGGTGGACCCGGTGCCCATCCAGGACCCGGCAGCCTACTTTGAGAAGGCGCGCGGCAAGGCGAGGACCAAGCTGGAGAGCATCGGCTGGACCCGGCGCGAGCCCTTGCAGCAAGAAGTTCAATCGCCCGCCGAGATGTTTGCATATATCCCCGGCTTTGCCCCCCGCGCCCTGCAAGAGCAACTGGCGGCCCTCCTGCCCAGTCTGAACGCGGAACCCACCCTGATCCTGGTGGAAGCGCCCATGGGCGAGGGCAAGACGGAGGCCGGGCTGCACGCGGCGACGTGGCTGCAAACCAAACTGGGGCACCGAGGGCTGTACGTCGCGCTGCCCACCCAGGCGACGGGGAACGCGATGTACACACGCTTTCGCCGCTTTCTGCACGAGGCGTCGCAGCGGGACATCGAGCCGGACCTGCAACTGATGCACGGGGGCGCGCTGCTCAACAAGGCCTATCAGGAGAACATCACGCGGACCCTCAACCCGGCCCGTGATCCTTCTACTGCCGACGAGGAGCGGCTCAACGTGCGCGCCGAGAGCTGGTTCAGCGCCCGCAAACGCGCGGGCCTGAGCGAATACGGCGTGGGCACGGTGGACCAGGCGCTGCTGGGGGTGCTGGGGGTGCCCCACCAGTTCGTGCGGCTGTGGGGCCTGGGCAACCGGGTGGTGCTGCTGGACGAGATTCACGCCTACGACACCTACACGGGCCACCTGATCCACGCCCTGCTGCGCTGGCTCAGGGCCCTGGGCAGCTCGGTCATCCTGATGAGCGCCACCCTGCCCGCAGCCAGCCGCCGCGAGTTGCTAGATGCCTGGGGCACGCGGGAGGAGGGCGAGGCGGCACCGTATCCCCGCCTGACCGTCGCCCAGAGTGGGGAAGCCAAGTCCCACCACATCGCCGGCAGCCGAACACAGACGCCCATCACCGTGCGGAGCCTGGGCGCTTCGGTGGAGGAGGTGGCACAAAAGGCGCTGGACCTCGCGGTGGGTGGGGGCTGCGTGGCCGTCATCGTCAACACCGTGCAGCGGGCGCAGGACGTGTTCAGCGTGATCCGTGAGCGCCATGTCGGAAACCTGAGGACCGTTCTGAACAAGGGCGCAAAAGACGACCTCTGCGCCATCCTCTTTCACGCCCGCTACCCGGCGGACGACCGTGACAAACGGGAAACGGCGGTGTTGAAGTTCCTTGGCCCACAGCCTTACGAGAACAAGGAACTGGGTGTGAAGGAGGCTGATTACCGTCCCCGCCGCCTGATTCTGATCGCCACGCAGGTGGCCGAGCAGAGCCTGGACTTCGACGCGGACGTGATGATCTCGGACTTGGCCCCCATAGACCTGCTGCTTCAGCGGGCGGGAAGGCTACATAGACACGCCAAGAACGGGGGGCGCAGGCACGGGCACACCACACCGAATCTGTGGGTAGCGGGGCTGGATACCTGGCCTGCCACCGCGATGGACACGCACAAGTGGCAATGGGTGTACGCACCCCACCTGCTTTACCGCACCTGGCTGAAGCTGAAGGACGGGTCGCAGATTGAACTTCCTGCCGATCTGGATGTACTTGTGCAGGACGTGTACGGGGAGAGCGAGTGGTTCACGCTGGAACAGGAGCAGCGGGCGCAACTGGACGCCGCAACGGCGAAGTTCCGGAACGAGACGGGCAACGACGCGCGCTTTGGAGACCTTGCCCATATCGGCAATCCGGAGGACTTCTTCAACAATGTTCCCACAGTGCGGCCCGAGCCGGACGGCGAGCCTACTCATGATGACGAATGGCCGCAGACCCGGCTGGGTGAGCAGAACATACGCCTGGTGCCCGTGCATCGGGTGCGTAGCGAGTATTTTCTGGACCCAGAGGGTAAAAAACCCGCACACACTGGCACATGGGTAGGCAAGCTGGACCGGGATCAGGCCACCACCATCTTCAAGCGCAGCCTGCGGGTATCGCGGCGGGAATTGGTGCATCTGGCCCCGCAACTCGCCCCAGGCCACACGAGTTGGTCAGACGATACCCTGCTGAGCGACTGCGTACCCCTGCCGCTGGTGAACGGCAAAGTAAGGGTAGGCAATTTGGACGTTGAGCTGGACCCAGAATTGGGACTGATCTACCGTTCTCTTTCTCCCGAGTCGTAGCGTCGGAGCGTTTCGCGCAGTTCCTGGAGCCAGTGGGCGCGTACGTGCGGGGGAGACAGCACTTCGGCGCGTGGGCCCCAGCTCAGCAAAAAAGGCATCAGTTCCAGGGGAAAACCTTTGGCGTCGGTGCCGGCGGTGAATTCCATGTCCACGAATCGGTCGCGGCCTACCTCCCGGGCATGGGGAAAACCGCCTTCCAGCACGCGGTAAGCGGCTTCGGGGGCAAAGCGGACGAGCACTTTAATGCTCTCGCCCCCGCCAATCACGCCCCAGGCGTCGCTCAGAAAGGCCGTGGGCTCAAAGTGCGGGTCAAAATCGTAAGTGTCGTGGGCGTGCAACTCCAGATTCTGCATGCGCGACAGTTTGAAGGTACGGATCTTGTCCCGGTGACGGCGCTCTAAACCAATGACGTACGGCGCCAGATTTGTTCGGCTGATCTCGATGAAATACACGCACAGCTCGTTGCCGCGTTCCAGCAGGCCGTTGGGCCGCTGATAGTCGAAGGTCAGCACCCGCCGGTCCACCCAGGCCTCGGCCACCCGCTCCATCTGCCGCTCGGCAAACTGCGCCGCGCCCGTGTCGCGCACGCTGGCATTCAGGGTGTTCCGAATGTGGTCGGGCAGGGCACGCGACAGGTAGTTCAGGGCCTGACGGTAGTGGTTGGCCAGGGCCGGCGCGTGGTGGTGCGCCAGGCGCAGTGCGGCGTAGGCCGCCAATGTTTCCGCCGGGCGCGGCAGGTCGGCCTTCAGGTGGATGAAGTACATTCCCCGCTCGTCTTTTTGCAGCCCTACCTGCATGGCTTCCAGCACTTCCATATCGCGCTGAATGCTGCGTTGCCCCACCTCCAGCTTGCGGGCCAGTTCGGCGGTGCTGTAGGGGCGGGTCTTGAGCAAGTCCTGCACCCGCACCAGCCGCTTCGCCTTGTCCCAGGTCTTGGCTTCCCGGCGGGCGCGGCGGGGGGGCGCTTCTGGCAGTGGGTCAGCGTCAGGCATGTGAGGCAGCGTAGTGGGGACCTGTCGCGGAGGTGTCGCTGCGCCGGCTGTGCCTAGTGATCCAGCCAATCATCTGAGTCTCCCAGAATCAACTGCTGTTCGCGCGCCGTGGCCCAGGGCAGGTGGATGCCGGTGCAGTAAGCGTCAATGGGCTCGCCCCGCTCCAGGGCGTCCAGCACGTCGGAAGTCCACCGCACCGTGTCGTCGAGGTGGTAGGCGCCGCCCCGGCTGACCACGCTGGCTTCCCACCCCAGGGCGCTGCGCAACTGGCGCATGACGGCCGACACCCGCTGGCCCTTGTGCCGCTCCGTGCGCGCGGCGTCGCCCTCGGGCCGCAGCACCTCCATCAGCGCCTCTGTGGTCAGGCGGCCGCCGGCCTCCACCAGCGCGCACAGGGCCACCAGCGGGCCTGGCGCCAGCGGCAGGGACCGGCCCCCGACCCGCACGTCCGGCACGCCCATCACGCGCAGGGTCACTTCCAACTGCGCGGCGCGCGGAAGGGGCTGGGGCCGCTCGGCTTCAGGCAGCAGGGTGAACAGGTCAGCAAAAGCGTGGGCTTCCTCCCGCATCCACAGGGGATCGCTGGGAAGCGATGTTAGGAGCGCGCGGGCGGCGTCTGGTTGCCCGGTGCGGCGCAACACCTCGGCCCGCACCAGGGCGGCCCGGCCCTGCTCCTCCTGACCCAGCGGCCCGGTCTGCGAGAGCAGCTCGTGAATGAGGGCGACGTCCAGATCAGCGTCCCGCTGAGGCCAGCTCACATGGGCCGCTGCCAGATCCACATTGACCCAGGACACGCCGGCCTCCCGGTCGGCAGTCACGGCCTGGGCTGCGCTCTGCAAGGGTTCCAGCGCCCGCGCCACCTGACCGGCCAGGCGCCAGGTGTGCCCCAGGCCTCGCAGGGCCTGGCGCAGATCGTCCTCGTCTTTGGCGGTGCGGGCGGCCCGCTCGTACAGCGACGCCGCGCGGGCCCATTCGCCAAAGGCCCGGCGGGCGGCGCCCTGGCCGGAAAGCGCCCGGCTCTCGTATGAGGTCCTCTGGCGACTGGCGCGGGCAGAGAACGCTTCTGCCTCTTCCAGCCGCGACAGGCGCAGGCAGACCGTGGCCATGTTGGTCAGCACCCAGGCATGCAGTTCCGGGGCGTGCTTGACCAGGGGCAGCGCCTCGCTGAACAGCTGCATGGCCTGGGCCTCCCGGCCCCGGTGGCTCAGGGCAGCGCCCAGGTCCATCAGTGTCAGCCCCCGGCGAACACCGCTCAGGTTCTTCAGGGCTTCCTGGGCCGCCGCTTCCCACCCGCGCTCCGCGCCCAGCATCAGTTGCGAGCGGGCCAGGGTCCGGTAGGCCAGGTAGCGCTCATAGGGAGAGAGCTCGGACTCCTGGGTCAGCGCCTGGGCGGCCGTCGCCTGCGCCTGTTCAAAGTGTTCCTGCCGGGCCAGCGCCCAGGCCCGGTACACCTGCATGAAGGGGGCCAGGGGCGCAGCCTGCGCGGCGCGGTTCACCCAGGCATCCAGGCGCTCGGGGGCGTCCGGCAGGTTGGCGGCGCAGCGCCACCGCCACCGCGTGGCCTCTGGTCCCAGGTCCCAGGCGGCGTCTGCCTGCTCCAGCAGCGCCAGCAGCTCGGCGAACTCGGTCGGCCCACGGGCCTCTTCCACGGCCTGCCGGAAGGTCAGGAGCAGGCCATTAACCGGCCCCGTCTGGATCAGGGCCTCAAGAGACTGCCGCCACGCGGGCCAGGGCAAGACGGAAGACCGCACCTGCACAGCTTAAAGCGCCCAGGAACAGACGAAGCAGGATGAGGTGGCCCCCCATCCTGCCTGATCTGGTGCGGTGTGCTTAACCGGCGGGCGTGCCTCCCTTGGTGTCGTCTCCGGCCGTCACCTGTCCCGCCTGGATTGACGACACCGTGGCAGCAGACAGTGCCGCGAACCCCAGACAAAAGACGACCAGCACCGAACGGAACGAAAAGGCAATTTTTGACATGGCAACCCCTGACATGGCCCCACTGGGGTCATGGATGGCGAAGGCGGCCGGGCAGCGGGAACGACGTACGCTCGCTTGCACCGCAGCCCGGCAAGCCGGGCGGAAAGTGTGGGCTCACCGCCACCTGATCAGGGGAGAAGGTGCCTGGGATGGACCTCTCTGGCGATAAATTCAGCTTGGAGGGGATAGGCGTCCAAACGTGACATCTGTCAAATGCGCCCGCGCGCCTTCCCTTGTTGGGGAGCTGGTGGATTTACGCTTTGAGACGGCTAAGGCCGGGGCGTATGAAAATGTAAGCTGTATCCGCTCGTGTGGGCGAGGGTTGGGGCTGGGTTTTGAGAGAAAACTGCTGGCCTTGCGAAGTGTTTTCCCCGTGTAGGCGGGGATGTTCCGAACAGGTTCACCGCGAGCTTGGGATTGGCGCCGTTTTCCCCGTGTAGGCGGGGATGTTCCGACCAGATCAACACCCGCCTCGCGTTTATGCTCGTTTTCCCCGTGTAGGCGGGGATGTTCCGCGCTGGACGCTGGCGGGCACCGGCCGCGTCTAGTTTTCCCCGTGTAGGCGGGGATGTTCCGCCGCAGGGGCCGGGCCCTGACGACGTGGCCCAGTTTTCCCCGTGTAGGCGGGGATGTTCCGCTGCGCCAGCTGCAGTTGCAGCAGGAAATGGCGTTTTCCCCGTGTAGGCGGGGATGTTCCTTAAACAATGCCGCCCTCAGCATGAATCCATTCGTTTTCCCCGTGTAGGCGGGGATGTTCCTGTGGAGCACACTTCCCGGCCGGATGCTGGCTGGTTTTCCCCGTGTAGGCGGGGATGTTCCGGCGTGTACGTCATCCGCCACCGAGACCGGGCCGTTTTCCCCGTGTAGGCGGGGATGTTCCGTCGCAATTACCATGATGGTGGTACTACGGTCAGTTTTCCCCGTGTAGGCGGGGATGTTCCGGACCGTGAACGCCTGGAACTGGCCTACAGCGCGTTTTCCCCGTGTAGGCGGGGATGTTCCGAGGCATGAACGCAAACGCGCCCCAGACCGAACGTTTTCCCCGTGTAGGCGGGGATGTTCCGAACCTGGGCTGGGAAGGGGGCGCGGAGATCGTGTTTTCCCCGTGTAGGCGGGGATGTTCCGCCGATGCGGCCCTGGGCGCCGTCGCGGTAGTCGTTTTCCCCGTGTAGGCGGGGATGTTCCGGTGGCCCGGCCTGCAGCTGCAGCACCAGGTGCGTTTTCCCCGTGTAGGCGGGGATGTTCCGAGGCGTACTGGTATCAGGACGGGTACGAGGACGTTTTCCCCGTGTAGGCGGGGATGTTCCGACCCAGAGATGCTGGACACCCTGACCACCACAGTTTTCCCCGTGTAGGCGGGGATGTTCCGGCAACACCCTGCACAGCGGCTATGACCTGACCGTTTTCCCCGTGTAGGCGGGGATGTTCCGTAGCTCGCCGCTCTGGGCGGGGCGCAGCGTGGGTTTTCCCCGTGTAGGCGGGGATGTTCCGCCGCTTGTGGGTCCGCTGCGCGCTGCGCATGGGTTTTCCCCGTGTAGGCGGGGATGTTCCCACATCCGCACCCAGGGCGCCACATCCGGCAACGTTTTCCCCGTGTAGGCGGGGATGTTCCGATGTTGCCGGTGCGGCCCCGGGGGCGGGCGTGGTTTTCCCCGTGTAGGCGGGGATGTTCCGGAGCTGAACGCCCTCAACCGCCAGCTGATGCGGTTTTCCCCGTGTAGGCGGGGATGTTCCGATGTTCTAGGCGCGGCTTTCGTTGCAGCAGGTGTTTTCCCCGTGTAGGCGGGGATGTTCCGCCCTGGCTCAGCAGCTGCCCGCCTTCGCCCTGGTTTTCCCCGTGTAGGCGGGGATGTTCCGCGTGTAATCATCTGGCGAGCCCCCAGGGGCCCGTTTTCCCCGTGTAGGCGGGGATGTTCCGACGCGGTGATCGGGCACGTGCGCTGGGTGACGGTTTTCCCCGTGTAGGCGGGGATGTTCCGGTGCTGGTGCCGGCGTTCAGGTCGTACTCGTCGTTTTCCCCGTGTAGGCGGGGATGTTCCGCTGATGGCCTTCGACCAGCGCAATGGCCTGGAGTTTTCCCCGTGTAGGCGGGGATGTTCCTTTGCCCAGGGGCAGGCCCACCGCGACGGAGAGGTTTTCCCCGTGTAGGCGGGGATGTTCCGACGGGTACGTGCCGCCCAGCACGCCCCAGCAAGTTTTCCCCGTGTAGGCGGGGATGTTCCGCACCGGACTACAACACCGAGCCCAGCATCACGGTTTTCCCCGTGTAGGCGGGGATGTTCCGGTCAGCGACCAACTGGCCAGCACCGTGGGCCTGTTTTCCCCGTGTAGGCGGGGATGTTCCGTCCGAGGCGTTGACCGGGACGTAGGCGGTCGTGTTTTCCCCGTGTAGGCGGGGATGTTCCGCCCCCCAGACCCGGCGCCTGGAGTGGGTGTACGTTTTCCCCGTGTAGGCGGGGATGTTCCGAACATCAGCTACTGGGAGGGCGAGCTGGCCCGGTTTTCCCCGTGTAGGCGGGGATGTTCCGAGCCAGATTGAAATTCCCGCCAAGGAAGGCGCGTTTTCCCCGTGTAGGCGGGGATGTTCCGTTGCGCGTGGGCGGGCAGCTGGGGTCCACGCGGTTTTCCCCGTGTAGGCGGGGATGTTCCGACGTGAACCCGGGGCGCGGACAGGCAGGGTGCGTTTTCCCCGTGTAGGCGGGGATGTTCCGCCCCGCAGGCCCCCGTGCTCGGCCAGGCGCTCGTTTTCCCCGTGTAGGCGGGGATGTTCCGTGGACTCGCCGGCCGAGGTGGTGCATCTGCGCGTTTTCCCCGTGTAGGCGGGGATGTTCCGAATCCATGTAGCGCCTTCATCGTGGCTGACAAGTTTTCCCCGTGTAGGCGGGGATGTTCCGGGAGGGCTGAGACATGGCCACACAGCAGGGCGGTTTTCCCCGTGTAGGCGGGGATGTTCCGCGCGGGAATCTGGCTAATCCGACCCAATGAACGTTTTCCCCGTGTAGGCGGGGATGTTCCGCTGATCGGCGGCCTCATCGAGCTGGCCCACCGGTTTTCCCCGTGTAGGCGGGGATGTTCCGCTGATCGGCGGCCTCATCGAGCTGGCCCACCGGTTTTCCCCGTGTAGGCGGGGATGTTCCGCCACCGGGCGTAGTGGTGTCAGGCGCGGTGTCGTTTTCCCCGTGTAGGCGGGGATGTTCCGGTAATGCCTTCGTGCTCGAACCCTTCCCCGCAGTTTTCCCCGTGTAGGCGGGGATGTTCCGAGGGGCAGAACCGGGCCTGGGACGCCGTAGACGTTTTCCCCGTGTAGGCGGGGATGTTCCGATCAAACTCGGTTTTGCCGGAAAGGCGGGCGAGTTTTCCCCGTGTAGGCGGGGATGTTCCGATCAAACTCGGTTTTGCCGGAAAGGCGGGCGAGTTTTCCCCGTGTAGGCGGGGATGTTCCGCAGAGCGGGTACGCCGGGTGCAGGAGGCCTACGTTTTCCCCGTGTAGGCGGGGATGTTCCGGTGCACCGCCTGCCCACGGGCTACAGCTTCAAGTTTTCCCCGTGTAGGCGGGGATGTTCCGCAACCTCTCCCCACCGCCCCCGCCCGCCCTGCGTTTTCCCCGTATAGGCGGGGATGTTCCGGCCGCCGCGCGCCTGTGCCGCCTGGGCTACCTGTTTTCCCCGTGTAGGCGGGGATGTTCCGGAACACTGCGAGAAGAATCTGGCTCGACTGCGGTTCTCCCCGTGTGGGCGGGGATGTTCCGCCGCGCTTGATGTAGCCCAGCGCCTTGTGGATGTTTTCCCCGTATAGGCGGAGATGTTCCGCCCCAGCCAGTACAGGGTCACGAGCTTCCAGGGTTTCCCCCGTGTGGCGGGGATGTTCTGATGAACCGCCCCGGCTTCGGCAGCGGGCGCGAGTTTTCCCTGTGTGGGCGGGAATGTTCCGAAACAGGCCGCTGCCCAGCGCCTGAGCCTGACGTTTCCCCCGTGTGGGTGGGGATGTTCCACCTTGTCAAAGCCGCCTTAGGATACCCCAGGGCGGCTTTGGGCTTCACGCTTAGCCCGGCGCGGCGGCGTGGGGAAAGGCGTACAGGTGCCCGCTGCGCAGCCCTGCGCCCAGCAGGTCGCCGGCGGGGGGGCGGTGGGCCAGCGGCTGTGGGGCCCGGCCCGGCGTGACCAGCGCCAGTGGGGCGCGCAGCAGCCCGTCGGGCGTCACGTGCAGGTCACCGCGCGTACCCCGGAACGCCGCACCGCCCAGAGCCGCCACCAGCCCCAGCGGCGTGACGGCCGGCAGGGCGGCGGCGGCCTGGGCCAGCCAATTCCCCACATCCTGGCCCAGGGCGGCGGCAGGGTGCAGGCCGTCTGCGGTCTGGGCGCGCACCTGCTCGGCGCCGTGGCCCAGGCTGCCCACACTCAGGCTCAGGCCCAGGGCCTGCGCGGCCCGGCGCACCAGGGCCGCGTGCGCCTGCGCCGAGTCCTGCAGGTGCAGGTGGCGGGCGCCGCGCGCCCGCGCCGCTTGCAGCTGGGCGCTCAGGGCCTGCGGGCCCAGGGGGGCACCCAGCACCGCGCTGCCCACCAGCCTTCCGCCGCGCGCCAGCCCCTGGCTGAAGGCAAACGGCAGGTCGTAGCCGCTGTCCAGCGGCGAGATCAGTAGAAAGGTGGGCCGGGCGCGGCGGGCCAGTTCGGCGCCCATCAGCCACTCGGCTTCCCAGGCGTGCAGGCTGGCCCCCAGCAGGCCTGCGCGCGCCGGCCAGCGGGTGGGCGCTGCGCCGGGGCCGGCCGCAATCACGGGCAGGCCCGGCGGCAGGGCCTCGCCCAGCAGTTCGGGCACGCCGTCGCCCAGGGTGATCAGGGCGTCAGGAGCAGCGGCCAGGGCCTGGGCCGCTGCGCGGCGCAGCTGGGCCGGGCCTGGGCCGCTGCGCGTGACCTGCAGGCTTGCCCCGGCAGCGTGGAGCGGGGGCTGCAGCCCGGCCAGAAAGGCCGCCGTGAAGCCCGGCAGGCTTTCGTGCACAGGCAACAACACGGCAAGGCGCAGGGGGCGTGGCCCCGGCAGGGCGGCGCGGCCTGTCCCCAGCAGGGCCGGCAGCACAGCCGCCGCTTTGAGCAAGCTGCGGCGCGAGGGGCCCGGGGTCACGAAGGCCCCGGGGAACAGCTTTGGGTGGTCTCGCTGGTCCCTGACCCGGTCAGGGGGCAGCAGGCGAGGGGGCCAGACAAACACACGGACATGAACTCCTCCTCTCAGGACCGCGCGGGGTAAATGCCCTGCAGCGCGATGATGAACGTGACTGCCAGGTAGGGCGGCAGGTTGTTGTGCGGCTGGTTGCCGCCGGCGGCGCCCACGCTCTGGGCACCCAGGGCCACGTTCGGGCTGCCGGGGCCGTAGGCGTTGTAGTTCACGCTGCGGGCCAGCGAGCGGTCCGTGGGCACGGCACTGGTCCCAGGAATGTCGAAGGCGCCCACCGCGTGGGTGTGGGGTGGCAGTTCGCTGCTCAGCAGGGTGACGGTGGCGGCGCCGCCCTGCTCGCCCTGGGTGCGGGGGGTCAGGCCAGGGCCGGCGCCGGGGGCCATCGGGCTGGCGGCCTGCAGGTTGGGCAGCGCAAAGGTGGTGCGCCCGTCGCCGCCGTACATGGTGCCCAGCAGCGAAAACAGCGCCGTGTTCTGCGCAATGGGCAGCAGCTGGCCGTTGCACAGAGCCCAGCCGCGCGGCGGAAAGTTGCCGGCGAACATCTGAATCTCTCCAATAAACGGTTCCATGTGGGCCTCGTGGCGGTGGGTGGGGGAAGGCAGAGGGGAACGAGAGGGCGTCCTACCCTTCAGCTGGGTCGTAGGCTGCAGCGCAAAGGGGCCCCCGCTGCACCCCTAGTTACGGGGTGGAAAAATGCCTTGCAGGGCAATAATGAAGTTCACGCACAGGTAGGGCGAGAGGTTCTGGTGGGGCTGCCCGCCGCCACTGGCGGCCAGCGAGGGCGCGGCCAATGTTTTGGGCCGCCGCCCGGTGCCCACGTACAGTTCGCCGCTTTCAGGCTGCGCGAGGTAGGCCCCGGCACTCACGCCGCCGCCCTGGGCAGCGGTCAGGGTGCTGGCCTGCAGCGGGTGCGGATGCGCCGGCATCTGCGCGGCGGTAAGGGTCACGGTTTCGGTGCCGGTCAGCTGCCCCAGGGTCAGGGAAGCCCCGCCCGGCGGGGTGCCCATGTGGACCGGCAGGCGCCCGCGCAGGTCCGGCAGCGCGAAGTTGGTCTGCCCGTCGCCGCCGTACGTGGTGCCGATCAGGGCAAACAGGGCGTCGTTCTCCGAGATGGGCAGCAGTTGCCCCTGGCACAGGGCCCAGCCCAGCGGCGCAAAGTTACCGCCAAACATCCGAATTTCACCCAGGTATGGGGTCACGAAAGCCTCCAGGGCAGGGCTGGGGGAGGGGAAGAGCAGGGGAAGGGTCAGCCCGGCCGGGTTGAAACAGGGCAGCGCCGTGCTGGCGGCGCAGGGGGGAGCGGAAAGGCGGGCGCGGGGCCCCGGGGGTGGGGGCACCCGGCGGGCCTCAGTTGCGCGACGGGAAAATGCCCACCAGTGCGATCACGAAGTTCAGGGTCGAGAGGGGCGGCAGGTTGTTGTGCGCCTGCCCGCCCCCAGCGCTGCCCACCGAGGTATTGGCCAGGGCGCTCAGGGGGCTGGAGGCGGCGGCGTACATGGGCGCGCTGGCCAGCAGGCCGCCCTCGGGCAGGCTGGTGCTGCCAGCAGCGGTGCTGGCGACCAGAGTGTGGCTGTGGGCCGGCATTTCGCCCAGGCTCAGGGTGTGGGCGACTTCGCCGCCCGCCTGGCCCAGGTTCAGGGTCAGGCTGCCCTGGGTGCCCCAGTGCATGGGGACGCGCCCGCGCAGGTCCGGCAAGGCGAAGTTGGTCTGCCCGTTGCCGCCGTAGGTGGTGCCCAGTATGGAAAACAGCGCCTGATTCTGGTTGATAGGCAGCAGTTGCCCGTCGCACGTGGCCCAGCCACGCGGCGCGAAAGGCAGGGCACAGATCTGAATGGTGCCGATGTACGGTTCGTCCATGGGGAGCCTCCGGGCCTCAGGGGTTGGGCGTCTCGCAGGGGCTGCCTACAGGGGTGCCTGTGGGGGTGCCCTGCACGACAATGCCCACCGTGGCGGGGTTGGCGTTGGCCAGGAAGCTCTGGGCACTGCCGCTGGAGAAGCCCTGAAGCTGCAGGGTGTTGGCGCCCACCTTCCAGACATACAGCCCTTCAATGCCGCTCACGCTGCGCAGGGCGTTGTTGCTGACGTTGGCGCACAGCTGCGCGCTGCTGGCGGCGCCATCGCCGCTTTGCAGCAGCGCGCCTTCCAGGGCTGTGCTGACCGACGTGTTCGTCTGGTTGCCGGTCATGGTGACATGCACGCGGGATCCGTTTTTCAGGGCCACGAAGCGCAGGCCGTGAAAGGCAAAGTTGCTCACCGTGTTGTTCACGGCGCTCACGCGTAGGGTCCCTGCCTCTGCCACGATGCCCGAGAGCCCGATAGAACTGCCACTGGCCACGTTCTGCAGGGTGACGGTGTTGCCGCTCAGCAGCCACTCGTCAGTCTGGGCGGTGGTGTGCGCGGTGTTGACGCTGAACCCGCCCGCCACAGAAGTTGTGTTGGTCACGGTGTTGTTGTTCAGGACCGTCCGCGAGGCGCTGCCCGCCGCGTGGTCCACCCGCACGGCCGCCAGCCCATTGTTGGCGAAGGTGCTGTTGCGCACCGTGAGCACAGCGCGCCCGGTTTCGGTGTTCTGGGTGCTCACCTCCACGCCCTCGGTGCCGTTGTTCTGCACGTTCAAGCGGTCCAGGGTGGCGGTCAGGGTCTGGTTCTCGGGCACGATGCGCAGCCCCTCGGCCACGGCCCCCTGCAGCGTGCCCCCGGAGCCGGCGGCGCCGCTGCCCGTGACGCTCAGGGTGCCGCCCACGCCGGTCAGCAGGCTGCCGGTGCCCGGCGAGGCACTGGAATTCAGCGCCGTGATGGTCGCGTTCAGGGTGCCGCCCGTGAGGTTCAGGGCCGGGCCCGCGCTGGCGCCCACCGTGCCGGCGGTCAGGGTGAAGGTGCCCAGGCCGCTGCTCAGGATGCCACCGGTGGTGCCGCTCACGCTCTGGGCCTGCACCGTGACCGTGCTGCCGGTGCTCAGGTTCAGGGCGGGGCCTGCCGTGGCCGTCAGGCTGCCCGCGTTCAGGTCCAGGGTGCCCAGGTTGCTGCCAGTTGCGGCGCTGCTCGTGCCACTGATGTTCAGGCCGCGCACCACGTTGTTCTGGGCCAGCGTGACCCCGGCGCCTGCGCTGTGGCCGATCACGGTAGGCTGCGCGCCGGCAGGTAGGTAAGTCACGCCGCCCACCGTCAGGGCCGCGCCCTCACCGATCAGGGTCTGATTGTTCTTCAGGGTCACGCCGCTGCTTTGCCCGCCTGTGGTGCCGGTGCCGCGCGCCACGTACAGCACGTCCCCCGCCGCCGAGGCTGTCTGGGCCGCCGCCAGGGTATTGAAAGGTGTGCCCTGGCGCCCGTCCCCGTTCGCGCCGCTGTTGTTCACGAACCACACCCGGCCGTTCACGTTCACGTCGGCGGTGGTGTCGGTGCTGCTGCAGCCCTGGTTGTCGGCCACGCGGTAGATCAGCTGGTCAGTTACGGCCGGCTGGCCGTCGCCCACCTTGGAGGTGAAGGTGAAGTTCCCCGCCGCCCCTACCGCCGCCGCGCCGCCCCGGCGGGTGCTGCTGCCACTGAAGCTGAGCGCCGCGCCCCCATAGGTGCTGTAGGCCCCCGCCAGCCCGCTGCCCGCCGGCACCGAGAGCTGCACGTGGCCGGGCACGGCGTACGCCAGCGCCACGTTTTTCAGGGCGATATTCCCGCCGATCTTGGCAAGGCGCGTGGTGTTCCCCGCCGTGGTGGCCGAGCCGATGAACTGGGTGACGCCCGTGTTCAGCGTGCTACCGCACAGCGTCATGACGGGGGTGCTGGCGCCCAGTGCCCCGGCCCGCGCGGCGGCGCCGCTGGATACGCCCTGCTCTTCCACGCTCTCGGTCACGCGGGTGCGGCTGTCGTCCATCACCGCAAAATTCATATTGAAGCGGAAGGGATCGTCGGCAGAGTTGGCCTGCAGCGGCAGTTTCACGGCAATGGTCACCACACCGTCAAACTGCCCGGCGGCGGGGTTGCCCGGCAGCAGGCGGCTGTTTGTCACCGTCTTGCGCCGCACCACGTAGCCATAGGGAAAGAGGCGCGTGGCCCCGGCGGGCGGCGGGCTCACCTCGTCCTCGGCGAACACCTGCAGGTCCTCGCTGCCAGCCTTGGGCAGCAGGCGGTCAGCGCCGCTGGTGCGGTCCAGGGTCATGGCATGGGTGGGCAGGATGCTCTGGGCCAGCCCTGGGCCCGCCGCGCTGCCGTCAAAGCGCTGCAGGGCGCTGATGGCCGTCTCGCCAATGGTGCTGCCGGTGCTGGCGGCCACCAGCGTGAGGTTCTGGCGCGCCGCCGGGTAGGGCGTGCCGCCTGCGGCGGCGTTGCGCACCCGGAATGAGGCGTACAGGTAGCGCATGCCGCCCGCGCCACGCGTGCCCACTGTGAACGAGCTGTTCGCCAGCGGCTCCAGCTGAATGCCGCCCACGTTGGTCAGGGCCTGGGGCACCAGTTCGGCCCTGAAGCCTTCCGGGTCATTCAGGCCAGAAAAGGCGATTTCCACGGTGCCCAGTGGGGTCAGGGCGGGGGCCGGGGCGGCGGGGGGTTCACTGGGAACCGGGTCGGTGCCGGGGGCGGGCGCCGCAGGTGGGGGGGCGGCCGGGGGCGCGGCCCCCTGGGGCGCCGCGCAGGCAGCCAGCAGCGCCAGCGACAGCAGCGTCACAGCCGAGAAATGCAGGGAACGCATGGAACCTCCGCTCAGGGGCACGAGTTGACGAGGTAGGTGGCGCCCGGGGCGCCGGCGGCGTCGGCAGTGCGCACCTGGCACACGCGGCGCGCGGGTAGGGTGCTCTCGGAGGCGTAGGCGCTGCCGGGCAGGATGTTCACGCCGGTCGCACCTGCGGCGGTGGCCCGGCCCAGCACCTGACTGTCGGGCAGGGCCTGCTCTTCCAGGGTCTGCGTGACCCGGGTGGCCGAATCGGTAACAACCAGAAAAGTCATGCGAAAGGCCCAGGGATCACGCGCGCTGCCCTGAGCAGGTGTCTGGGCGTTGTCGTTGGGCTGCAGGGGCAGCCGCACGCTGATCGCCACCCGGCCGTCGTACTGCCCGGGGGCCGGGTTGGCCGCCAGGGTGCGCCCGCCCGCCGGGGTGCGCACCACGTAGCCGTAAGGAAACACCGTGGTCACGCCCAGATCGCTGTAGCTGGCCACTGGCGCGCCGCCGCGCGTGAAGTTGCCCGGCAGCACCTCCGATTCCAGAAACACCTGCAGGTCCTCGCCGCCCGTCACGGGGCGCACCTGCTCGGCGGCGGGCTGGTAATCCAGGGCGTGGGTGGGCCGCACGCTGCGCGCCACCCCGGCGGGGGCGGGTGCGCCGCTGAACACCGTCATGGCGCGCAGGGCGGTGCTGTCCACGTTGTCACTGACCCCAGCGGCCAGCAGTGTCAGGTTGCTGCGCGCGCTGGGCGAAGGCGTGCCGCCACTGGCCGCGTTGCGCACCCGGAACGTGGCGGTGATATAGCGCGTGCCGCCGCTGCCGCGCACGCCCACATCCGTCACGCTGACACTCAGGGGCGAGAGTTCCAGGCCCGCGCTGCTTTCTTCCAGGGCCAGCGGGCGCACCTGCGAGTGGGCCTGCGTGCTGCCCAGGCCGTCGAAGCTGATTTCCAGCAGACCCAGCGGGGCCAGGGCGGGCGGCGCCGGCACCGGGCGGGGCGCGCAGCCTGCCAGCAGCAGGGCGGCGGCCAGGGCCCAGGCGGCTCTACCACTCATGGGAGCCCCCCAGCGCCGGGTCCGGGTTCAGGCCGCCCGGCAGCACCGGCACGGAAATCACCAGCGTCAGGGCCTGCCACGGTCCCAGCAGCTGCAATTCCGGCGGGGTATACGGCGGCGGAGCAGCCAGGAGCGGGCCTCCTGGGGGGGCTTCATCTTCTTTGTTCATTGCTCATTGTAGACATACACACGGTCAGAAAGGTAAGTGCCCCGCTCCGGAAGAGGGGGCAGGGCACTGGGGGGTGATGGTTGATGGATGAAAACAACAGACCGGCAACACTCAACCCTTGAGCAGAAGGGCAATAGGCGCGTTCAGTCGCCTGGCGTCAGGGCAGGCGTGACCGTCACGGGCGGGGCCAGGCGGCGGCGCTCGAACTGCCAGAACACGCTGGGCACCACGTAGAAGGTGAGGAGCGTGGAGGTGATCACCCCGCCCAGAATCACGATCCCCAGGCCCCGGCGGAATTCGGCGCCCTCACCCTGGCCCAGAATCAGCGGCACACTGATCACCAGCACCGTCAGGGTGGTCATCAGGATGGGGCGAAAGCGCAGCTCGGCGGCTTCAATCAGCGCCTCGCGCAGGGGCAGGGTGCGCACCCGCTCGGTCACAAATTCCAGGTACAGAATGGAATTCTTGGTGGACAGGCCCAGCAGGATCACCATGCCCAGCACCGTGATCACGTCCAGGTTCACGCCAAAGAAATTCAGGGTCCACAGCGCGCCCACGATGGCAATGGGCACCGGCAGCAGCAGGTACACCGGATACCGGAACGAGTTGAACTGGCTGCCCAGCACCAGATAGGTCAGCAGCACCGCCACCAGCATCAGAATGGGCCCGTAGAACACGAGGTCCCCGGTCAGGCCCGCGCTGCCAAACGCGCTGGCGTTGCCCAGCGTCACGCCGCCCGAGAGCAGCCCGGCCTTCTCCACGCGGCTCACCAGTTCCTGCTGGTAGGCGAAGGGGTTCGGCCCACCGTCCACGAGGTTGAGGTCCAGGGTCGCGGTGTAGGCCTTATTTAAGCGGCTCAGCGTGGCCGGGGCCTGCGCCAGCGCGAAGCCGCCCAGTTCGCCCAGGGTCAGGTTGGCGCCCAGGGCCTGCGAGTACACGGTCTGGCTCAGCAGGCTCTGTTCGCCGCTGATCAGGGCGGGGTCCAGCCGCACCACGATGTCCACGCTGCGGTCGCCGTCGCGCACCCGCCCGGCCACCGAGCCGTCGTTGTAGGTGCGCAGGGCCTGCGCCACGTCGCTGGCGCTCAGGCCGGTGCCGCTCAGGCGCGTGGGGTCCGGCACAAAGGTGCGCTCCTGGCGGGTGGCGCTCAGGCTGCTTTCCACCGTGCGCAGGTTGGGGTCCTGCGAGAGCAGGCGCACCACCTCGCGGTTGCGCTGCACCAGCAGGGCCTGGTTGGGGGCGGTAAGCGCCAGGGTGATGTCGGCGCTGCCGCCCGGGCCGCCCTGCTGCGAGGCCACCAGCACCTCGGTGCCGGGCACGCTGGCGGCCACCCGCTGCAGGTCGCGCAGGTAGCGCGCCACCAGGATTTCGATGCCAGGGCGCTCACTCTTGGGAATCAGGGTGACCGTCAGGCTGGCGGCGTTGGGGTTATTGCCCCCGGTCAGGCTGCCAGCGCCCACGCTGGTCTGCACGAGGCGCACTTCAGGGCGGGCCAGCAGGTTTTCTTCCACCTGCCGCGTGAGGCGGTTGGTGGTTTGCAGGTCGGTGCCGGTGGGCAGGTCCAGGTCCACGGTCAGCGAACCGCTGTCGGTCTGCGGGGTAAAGGCAAAGCCCACGCCGCGCAGGGCCAGCCCCGCGCTCAGCAGAAACAGCCCCGCCACCGCCATGACCGCCCAGGGCCGCCGCAGGGCGCCGCCCAGGCTGCGGGCATAGGCGCGCGCCGTGGCCTGCACGCCCCGGTTGGTGATCCCGTGCAGGGTGCCGGTCAGGGCCTCCAACACGGCGTACAGCACGGTCAGCAGGTACCGCACCACGGCCAGGCCCAGTGGGGCCAGCAGCACGGCCAGCCCCAGCGCGACGGGCAGGGCCAGCCCCGCCGCTTGCAGGCCGGCAGTCAGCGCCGCGCCGGCCAGGGCCAGCCCCAGCCAGCCGACCAGGGTTCGCACGCCCGCGAGGCTCTGGCGCAGCAGCAGCGGGAAGCGGCCCAGAATCCCGGGCACCTCGCGCCACGTCACCGGCTCTGGGTCCTGGGTGTAGGCCATGCGCACGGTGAGGAACAGCAGGCTTTCCAGCCATGACAGCGCGATGGCCGCTGCAATGCCCAGCCCAAACTGGCTGAAGAACTGGCCCAGGATGCCCGGCATGAAGCTCAGGGGCAGCAACACCGCCAGCAGCGAGAAGCTGGCCGCTGTGACCGCCGAGAAGACCTCCGAGCCGCCCAGCAGCACGCTGCGCACCGGGCTGTAGCCCAGGTCGCGGTAGCGCTGCACGTTCTCGGCCACCACAATCGAGTCGTCCACCACGATGCCAATGGCCACGATGATCGCCAGCAGCGAGATGATGTTGAAGGTAAAGCCCAGCAGGCTAAAGAGCAGCGGCGCCGCGCTGATGGAAATGGGAATGGCCAGCACCACCGCAAAGACCGTGTTCAGGCGGCCCAGGAACAGCAGGCAGATCACGCCCACCGCCCCCACGGCGATCAGGAATTCCTTGAAGGTGTCTTTCACCGTGGCGCGGGTTTCGCGCGTGGTGTCGCTGGCCAGGGTCAGGGCGTATCCCTTGGGCAGCGGCTGGGCTTCCATGGCCGCGCGCACCCGGTCGGTCACTGCCACCGAGTTCGTACCGCTGCCCTTGCGCACGCTGAGCAGCACCGCTGGCTGGCCGTTCACCCGGGCCAGCGAGGTGGGCTCGGCCGCTGTATCGCGCACCCGCGCCACGTCTCCTACCTGCACGCCGCTGTCCAGGGGAATGCGCGCCACCTCGGCCGCGCTGCGCGGGGTGTTGCGGGTGGAAAACTGTGTCTGGGTGCCGCCCTGGGCCACCGCCCCGGCGGGCAGGTCCAGCGCGCTGGCGCTGATCGCCCCGGTCACCCGCGCCGGGGTCAGGTTGTACGCCTGCAGCTGCGCTGGGTCCAGCAGCACCTGCACCTGCCGCTCCGGGCCGCCGGTCAGTGAAACGTCGGCCACGCCGTCAATGCGTTCCAGGCGCGGCACCAGCACGTCCTCGGCCAGGGCGGTGACTGCCGCCGGGGGCGCGCTGCCGCCCAGCAGGGCCAGGGTCAGGATGGGCGTGTCGTTGGGGTCGAACTTCTGCACCACCGGGGCTTCCGAGCCGTCCGGCAGCGCGGCGCGAATGGCCGCCACCGCCTGCGAGACGCTGTTGGCCGCGCTGTCCACATCCGTGTCGTCGGTAAAGGTGATCACCACCGCCGACTGGTTGGTGACCGAGGTGGTGTTGATGTCCACCACGCCCGCCAGGGTGCTCACCGCGTCTTCAATGCGGCGGCTGACCTCGCGGTCCACCTGATCGGGGTTGGCGCCGGGGTAGGCGGTGCTGACCGCCAGCACCGGCACCTCGAAGTTGGGCAGCAGTTCCACCCCCAGCCGGAAGGTGGCCACCAGCCCCGCCAGCACCAGCATCACGAAAATGCCGATGGAAAATACGTAGTTGCGCACGCTGAAGCGCACCAGCGGGTGCACCGCCGGTTCGGGGGTGCCGTCGGGCAGCTGCCCGGGCGGGGCGTTGAACTCAGCCGGCTCGTGCGTGCTCATGGCTGGGCCCCGCTGCGCGCCGTGACCCGGGTGCCGTCCTGCAGGCTGGCGGGCAGCGGCGAGATCACGGCCTGCCCGGCGTCCAGCCCCTGCACCGCCACCTGGGTGCCGCTCTCGGCCACCACGGTGACCGGGGTGCGCTGGGCCACGCCAGCGGCGGCCACGTACACCACGTTCTGCCCTTCTTCGGCCTGCACGGCGCTGCCCGGCACCAGCACGCCCTGGCCCAGGGTGACCCGGTAGCGCGCCTGGGCGGTGGCGCCCACGGGCAGGGCGTCTCCACCCTGCACCCGCGCCGTGACCGGCACGAGGCGGTTGCTGCCGGCAATGCCCGGGGTTTCCACCACGGTCGCCACGTAGTTCTGCCCGCCGTAGCCCAGGTTCAGGGCCGTGCCGGGGCGCAGGGTGGCGGCGTCGTCAGCCGGCACGCTGAACTGCGCGCGCAGGCTGCCGGGGTCCACCAGCCGGAACACGGGCGAACCCTGCGCCACGAACTCACCCACCTCCACGTCCAGCGTGGCCACTGTGCCCGCAAAGGGCGCGCGAACCGCCGTGCGGGCCAGATTTTCCTCGGCTTGCCGCACCCCGGTACGGGCCTGCTCCACCTGCACGCGCGCCAGCGGCACACTGCCCTGGGCGCTCTGGCCGTTCTGCGCGAGGTTGGTCCGCGCCTGGGCCAGCCCGCTTTCGGCCTGCGCCAGCCCCGAGCGCGCGGCCTGCAGGTCCGCCTGACTGATGCCGCCTAGGCCAAAGAGGCGCTCGGCGCTCTGGGCGTTGCTGCGGGCCTGGGCCAGCGTGGCCTCGGCCGCCTGCACCGAGGCGCGCAGGGCGGTGGCCGAGCCCTGGGTGGTGCGCTGGGTCTGGGCGAGGCTCAGCTGCGCCTGTTCCAGTTGCAGCCGGGCGTTGTCCAGCGCCTGCCGCTGCGGCAGGTCGTCCAGTTGCACCACCACCTCGCCGGCCTGCACCCGCTCGCCTTCCTGGGCCAGCACGGCCTTGACGGCGCCGCCCGCCTGCGCCGCCACCTGACTGTCACGCTGGGCCTGCAGGGTGGCCGCCGCGCTGCGCTGCGCGCTGAGGGTGCCGGTTTTGGCGGTAACAGTGCTGACCTGCAGGGCGGTGGTCTTGGCAGGCGGGGCGTCAATGTCGTTCTCGGCCTTGGTGCTGCCCGGGGCCGTGCAGGCCGCCAGCAGCAGCGGCAGCGTCAGGGCGAAGGAGCGGGCGCGCACCTCAGTTCACCAGCCCGGTCACGTCCACGCCGCTGGCCGTGCCCAGCCCCGCCAGGGCCCGCCACACGCCGCCCTGCGCCTGGGTCAGGCTGAATTCGGCCTGCGAGACCTGCAGCTGCGCCTGCTGCACCTCCACGGCGGCGGCGGTGCCGGCCTTCAGGCGGGCCTGCGCCTGGGTCAGGGCGGTGCGGGCATTCTGCAGGGCCTCGCGCGCCAGGGTCACGCGCTCCTGGGCGTCCTGGGCGGCGCGGTAGGCGTCGCGCACGCCGGTCTGGGCGGCGCGCAGGGCGTCGTCCAGGGTGCGCTGGGCGTTCTGGGCCGCCACCCGGGCGTCGTCCAGGGTGCGGGCCGGCGTGTAATCGTTGTCCGAGAGGCGCACCTGCAGCGCCGCCAGGGCCGCGCCGTTGGCCGCCTGCACCAGACTGGGCAGGCGTTTTTCCAGGCCCGCCTGCAACGCGGCGAGCGTCACGCTCAGCTTGGGGGCGGCGGGCGGCGCACTCAGCTTCAGGTCGCCCTGCAGGTTCAGGGTGCGGGCCAGCCCGGCCTCCAGCACTGGCAAGCTGGCCCGGGCGCTGGCGAGGTCCTGGCGGTCACTGTTCAGGGCGTTCTGCGCGCGGCTGACGTCCAGCGCGGTGGCCGTGCGCGCCGCAAGGCGGGCCTGGGCAATCTTCAGGTTGCGTTCGCTGAGGCCCACCTGTGCGCCAGCCAGCGTGACCCGCGCGGCGCCCTCGTAGGCGGACAGGTACCCGCTGATGGCCGCCTGCGCCGCGCCCAGCTTGGCGGCGTCCAGCGCGGCGGCCTGGGCCGCCACCTCCTGCTCGGCCTGGGTGAGGGTGGTGATCAGGCTGGTGGGGTCGGCGCGCACCGCACGCAGGTTGGCCTGGGCTTTTTGCAGGCTGGCGCGGGCGCTGGTCACGTCCACGCCCTGCGCCAGCGCGCGCGCCACCGCCGAGGGCAGCGTGAGGGACGTGGCGCCCTGGACTGTGGCGTTCTGGGCGTGGGCGCCGCCCAGGGTCAGCAGGAGGGGCAGCAGCAGGCGCAGGGCGGGCAGGGGGGAACGGGTCATGGTTGGCCTCCGGTGGGCAGGGGGGCGGGAAGGGTGGGCAGCAAGGGATCAAGGTCGGCAGTGGCCTGCGCCAGCGCGAGGCCCGCCAGGGCCACACTGTCCTGGGCGGCCTGCAGCGCCTGCCGGGCCTGCAGCAGGGTCAGGTCGGCCTGGGTCTGTTCCAGCGCGGTGCCCAGGCCCGCCTGCAGCCGGGCGCGGGCGTTCTGCACGCCCAGTTCGGCAGCCTGTACGCGGGTACGCGCCGCCTGCAGGCCCGCGCGTTCGTCGTCCAGGGCACTGAAGCGGGTGCGCACGTCCAGTTCGGCGGCCTGCCGGGCACTGGCAAGGCCCAGTTCAGCCTGTGCCGTGCCCAGTTCGGCCTGGGCCAGAGCAGCGTCCTGGGGGCGGCCCAGGAGGGGCAGCGAGGCATTGAGCGACAGGGCCACGCCACTGACCGCCGCGCCGGTGTCGCGCAGCGGCACGCTGGCCTGCACACCCAGCACCCCGGCTTTCAGGTTCAGGCTGGCCCCCACGGTCCGCCCGGGATTGCCCTGGGCGTCGGCCAACTGCCCGGCCCGCACGCTGGCGGTCACGTCGGGCAGCCGGGCATCCAGCCGCGCCGCCGAGAGTCCAGCCTGGGCATCGGCCAGCGCCGCCTGGGCACGGGCGACCTCGGGGCGCTGGCGCAGGGCGCGGGCCAGCAGGGTGTCCAGGTCGCCGGCCGGGGTCAGGTCGGGCAGCGGGGCGGTCAGCACGGTGGGGGCGACAGCCACCGGCGTGCCCAGCAGCCGGGTTAGGGCCTGGGCCGCCTGGGTCACCGCGCGGGCGGCCGTGTCCTGCCCGGCCACCGCTGATTCCAGGGCCGTGCGGCGCTCCAGCACCCCGGCCTCCGTCGCCAGGCCACCTGCGCGCTGGGCTTCGGTGACCGTCAGCAGGCGCTCGGCCAGGGCGCGCCCGGCCTGGGCCGCTTCCAGCCCGGCCTGGGCGCGGCGCAGGCCACCCAGCGCCTGAAACAGCGCCGCCGTCTGGGCCGCCCGCGCGGCGCGCAGGTCCAGGGCGGCAGCAATCAGGGCCCGCTCGGCGCTGCGCACGGCGGCCAGCGCGGGCGACCAGGGCAGCACGGCCACGCTGGCGCTCAGGGTGACGGTGGCTGCCCCCTTCCACTCGCCGCCGTCCCAGGGCACGCGGCTCAGCGAACTGTCGGCCTCGGCGGTCACGCTCAGGCCGGCGCGGGTGCGGGCGCTCTGCAGGGCCAGGACCGCCGCCTGGTAATTCAGGTCGGCGCCCCGCCAGCCTGGCGAGGCGCGCAGGGCCAGCAGCAGGTCGGGCAGGTTCAGGCCCGCCGGGGCCGTGGTGGCTGGGGCCGTGGTAGCTGGGGGAGACGTGGGCGGCGGTGGCGGCGCGCTCTGCGCCTGGGCGCCAGAAAGCAGCAGCGCGGCGCACAGGGCCAGCAGCGGCGCCTGGGAATGTGGAGAGGGAACAGGCATGAACACCTCGGGGGCAAGGAAGAGGGGCGGGAAAGCGGGAGCGGCTCTAGCGTGGCGGCGGGAAACGGCGGGCGTCATCCCCCCTTCGTCGTATTCGAGTCAGGACTCAGTTATGGGCAAAGCTCAGGGGGCGAGGCCCGGCCACAGCACATCCAGCAGGCCACGTACGAAGCGTCCGGCGTCGACAGGGGTGCGCCCAGGGGGCGGCATCACCTGCTCCTGGTGAATGAAATGCGTCAGGGCGCCCACCACCGTCAGGGCCGTGACCTCGGCGTCCAGCGGGCGCACGCGGCCCAGGGCCACCTCGCCCTGCAGGTAGCCTGTGATGGCCTGGGCGTCGGCGCGCATGGGGTCGTCCAGGCGCGCCAGCATGGGGTTGTGGCTGGGGTCATGGCCGCGCGAGAACACCACGCTCAGGCGGGGCACCAGGGCTTCGGCTTCGCGCAACATGCTCAGGGTGGCGCGTTCCAGGTTGCGCCGCACCTCGCCCTGGCCCACCGCCGACAGGAGCGCCGCGCGCCACTGGCCGTAATCGGTGAGGCCAATGGCGGCCGAGAAGAGGTCCTCCTTGGTGGGAAAGCGGTTGAAGAGGGTGCCCTCGGACACGCCCGCGCGGCGGGCAATCGCGGCGGTGGTGGCCGCAAAACCCTGTTCCAGAAAAACCTCCTGCGCCGCCGCCACAATCTGTTCATCGGTAATCTGCCGGGGGCGTGCCATAACTGAGTTATGACTCAGTTACTCGCCGCCCGTCTGTCGGAGAGTGCACAAAGAAGGGGGGAGGTGGGAAGGCAGGCCGCAAAAGGCAAGGGCCAGCGTCGCTAAAGAAACCCTCAACCCAGCCGTCAAACGAGGTTCTCTGGCCTCTGGAGCACCGTTTTCTCGCGTCTGCCCTGACCCTGGGGCTCAATCCTGTTTCCATGCTGACCCTCATTCATTTAGGGTGGGCCGCATGAGCGTCCCTCACCGCTTCAGCCCTGCTCGAACACCCGCCGTCACCCTGCTTGGCGCCGCCCTGCTGGCCCTCAGCGCCTGCGGCCAGAACCCGTCTCCGGCGGCCGACCAGCCGCGCCTGAGCCCCCAGGCCGCGCAGGTCTACCGGGTCTCGTGTACCGCCACCAGCGGGCCCCGCACCCTGGAGGACATCAACCGCCTGGCCCCGAACCTGAACCCGGGCGATCAGGTGCTGCTGCAGCGGGGCTGCACCTTCCCAGCCACCAGTTCCGTGGCCCTGCAGGTCAGCCGCTCGGGCACCAGCACGGCGCCCATCACCTTCGGGGCCTACGGCACGGGGGCGGCGCCAGTCATTCGCCAGAGCGGCCAGAATTCCACGGTGCAGATCCGGGGCTCGTGGCTGGTGTTTCAGGATATTGCCCTGGTGGCCGATCCGCTGCCCGCAGCCGGGGGCGGCGTGCGCTGCACCGCGCAGCCGGTGGGCTGGCTGGTGGGCTGGGAGGTCTGGGGTACCCGCAACACCCTCAACCGCGTCTCGGCGCGCGGCTACATGACGGGCGTGATGCTGGTGCGCGGCGACGGCACCCTGGGCTCTCACAGGGTGCTGAACAGCAGCTTTTTCAACAACTCGGTGATGGAGAGGAACACGCCCGGCGGCGACGACGATTCCGGCGCCTGGGGCGTGCTGGTGAACAGCAGCAACAACGAGATCGCGTCGAACCGCTTCACCGGCCACTCGGCCTGCAGCGAGGACTACGGGCGCGACGGCGCCAGCGTCGAGATTTACCAGTCCAGCAACAACTGGGTGCACCACAACGAAACCCACGAGGACGTGGCCTTTGTGGAGCTGGGCGGCACGCCGGACCTGCCCAGCCGCAACAACCGCATTGAGGACAATGTGTATATGCCGGTGCAGACGGGCGGCGCTTTCGTGACACTGCGCGGCGCGCGCAGCAGCTGGGGTGCCAACCCTGGCACCTCGGTGCGGCGCAACACCTCGTACCTGGCGGACCTGGGCATCACCTGCTCGGACGGCTGCTCGGCGCAGATTCTGGTGGCCGAGGACAACAAAATCTGGGAGCGGCAGACCTCCAGCGGCCTGAGCACCAAGACCTTCGCCTTCTGGGCCGACGCCCCCGTGTCAGAGCGGCGCAACACCTTCTGGCGCGACGATGGCCGCCCGGTCGCCAGCATCGACGGCGGCCAGCTGGACAGCACCGACCGCATCGCCCCCTTCACCCGCCCCACCGCCACCTTCTAGGCCTGTGGCGACCCAGCAGACCGAACAGGCCGAAGAGGCGGGCCTGGCCCACCACCACATCGTGGCCGGGGACGTGCGGCTGCATTACGTGGCGGCGGGCCCTGTGGACGGCCCGCCCGCCGTGTTGCTGCACGGGTTCCCCGAGTTCTGGCGCGCCTGGGAGCGGCAGATGGGCCCACTGGCCCGCGCGGGCTTCCGGGTGATCGTGCCGGACCTGCGGGGCTACAACCTCAGCGAGAAGCCGGCTGGCGTGGAGGCCTACGCGCTGCACACCCTGCAGCAGGACGTGGCCGGCCTGATCCGCGCCCTGGGCTACGAGCGGGCGCATGTGGTGGGCCACGACTGGGGCGGCATCATCGCCTGGGCGCTGGCCATCCGCCAGCCGGAGGTGGTGCGCAGGCTGGTGATTCTGAACGCGCCGCACCCAGGGGCTGCCCGCCGGGTGATGCGCAAGCCCGCGCAGTGGCGGCGGTCGTGGTACATCTTCCTCTTTCAGCTGCCCTGGCTGCCCGAGCGCCTGTTGGACCGCTTTGGTCAGTGGGCGCTGCAGGGCGTCAACCCGGCCGCCTACACCGACCGGGACCGCGAACTGTACCGGCAGGCGTGGCACCAGCCGGGCGCGGCGACCGCCATGATCAATTACTACCGGGCGTTGCGTCTGGCCGGGCGCGGCCACACCGGCTCACTGCAGGTGCGCGCGCCCACGCTGGTGCTGTGGGGGGACCGGGACGTGGCCCTGCTGCCCGAACTGGCCGACGGCCTGGAGCGCTGGGTGCCCGGGGTGCGCGTGGTGCATTTTCCCCACGCCAGCCACTGGCTGATGCGCGACGAACCGCTGCGGGTGAACAACCTGATCGCCGATTTCCTGGCAGAGGAAGCGGGGCAGAGGAGCTGAGGGGAATGGCCTTGCCTGGGTAGCGCGGCGCCGTGCTGCCCCAAAAAGAAGAGGCCCCCGGTCACTGGGGGCCTCTTTCCCATGTCACAGATTCGCTCAGGGCTGCGAAGGGCTGGCGGGTGAGCGCAGCAGCGCCTGGGCCTGATCCAGATGCTGCTGAATGATGGGCGCCTGGGCGTTCGCCATCGCCACCACTTCGGCGTCCTTGCCGGCCGTGCGCTCGTTCTGAATCAGGCTGAGGGTCATCTGGTGGGCCACCACCTGTTCCTGCAGGTACGCGGCGTCAAACGCGGCGGCATTCAGCCCGGAGAGCGCCGAAACCTTCAGCTGCAGTTCAGGGGGCAGGGCCGTGGGCAGCGGCACGCCCCGCGCGGCGGCCAGGGTGCTCACCTGATTCTGGGCGGCGGTGTGGTGGTTAATGAGCATCTGGGCGTAGGTCCGCACGGCGGCGGTGTTGCTCTTGGACAGGGCCACCTGCGACGACTGGATTTCAAACAGGTTGCTGCCGGTCATCGCCTGCAGAAACAGGCCGTCCACGGTGCTGGCGTTGGGCGGCGTCATCATGGCCGGCGCGCAGGCCGCAAGCAGGGCGGGCAGAAGAATCATCGGGGCTTTCGTTCGCATCACAACCTCCCAGGCCGCGCACGGGGCGCAGTCCTTCTGGCATGTACCGCTCAGGGGCAAGTGTGGTGCAGGGCGACGGCCCAGACCCGCCGGGTCCCATGAATGGCCCTGAAGCTGTTTCAAGGGTGGACTATAAAGGCCCTGCGCAAAGCCTTATTGGGGGCAGAGGGCGGGGCCGCGTCGCTTCAGCCACAACCCGGCTGGGCAGCCCTCAGGTAGCGGGGTACACTGCCTCCATGCCCCCTGCCGCGCGCGTTGGTGACAACCACACCTGCCCCCTGTACGACGGCAAATCGCCCCACGTGGGCGGGCCAGTCAACATGGGCAGCCCCACGGTCATGATTGGCCGCATGCCGGCCGCCCGCGTGGGCGACATGTGCGTGTGCTCTGGCCCGCCCGACACCATTGCCCGGGGCAGCGCCACCGTGTTCATCAACAAAAAGCCCGCCGCGCGCCTGGGCGACATGACGGCCCACGGCGGCGTGATCGTGGCGGGCGCGCCGACCGTGAACATCGGCGGCTGACGGAGTTCCTAGCCGGACACCGTTGCCTCAGCAGTTGGGCACCCCGCTTCGCACGCCGTGCTTTGCGCCCGGCAGTCAGGCGACGCTACTCGGCCCAATCGGCCCGCAGCGACGTGGGCTGCTTACCGTCAATGTCGGTGAAGCCGTACTCCTGACCAAGTTCTGCCGCCACCAGCACCTGCCCAGTCCTGCGGAACACCTCCGGGTCACTGGCCAGGGCCGCCACGGCGCGCCCAATAAAGTGCGGCGACTCGGAATTCGAGAGGTCAAACGAGCCTTCCGGGGCCAGCAGCACGCCTTCAGTGCGCACCAGCCCCGGGTACAGGCTGACGCTGGTAACCCCGTGGGGCCGCAGGTGGTTGGCCATGGCCAGGGCCATCTGGTCGGTGGCATTCTTGGCCAGAAAGTAGGGAATACCCTCGGTGTTCCGGTGGCGCTGCGCCGCAAAAAATGAGATGCCTACCAGCAGGCCCCGCGCCTTGATCAGCAGCGGGGCGGCCAGCTGGCTGGTGACATAGTGGGCCCGCACCCCGGCCCCAAACATGTCGTCCCAGACGGCGGTGGGCTGTTCCCAGAAGGGCGCGTTCCAGGCCTGCCCGCGTTCATCCCAGATGTGCAGGCCCTCGTAACCGCCCCAGACGTTGTTCACCAGCACATCCAACTGCCCGTGGTCGTGGCGAATGCGCTCAATCACCCCCCGGGTCTGGGCGTCGTCGGTGTGGTCGCACACCAGCGGAACAGCGGTGCCCCCCAGCGCGGTGAGGTCGCGGGCGGTGTCTTCCAGGCTGCCCGCCAGGAACGGCATGTGCCCCGAGCGGCCCGATCCGGTGCGGCCCGTCAGGTACACGGTGGCGCCCTGCTCGCCCAGCCCCAGGGCAATGCCCCGGCCAATCCCCCGCGACGCCCCGGTGACCAGGGCCACTTTGCCGTGCAGTGCTGGTGTCATGCGCCAGCATAGTCCCTGGGCCAGCGCGGGAGGAGGCCGCCTTCCTGGGGGCAGCCCGCGCCATCCTGCGGCCAAGCGGCGGCTCGGCCATGGCGCCCGCACGGCTGTCTTGGTCAGGCGCTTCTTTTATCTTTGCGTCGGCTCTTCATCCAGCGGGCTCTCGGGGGCGCCCTGCCAGTTCAGGTCCTCGGGGGGGCCGGGGCGACCCAGCAGAAAGCCCTGGGTGCGCTCCACGCCCAGGTCACGCACCTGCAGCAGCTGGGCGGGGGTTTCCACGCCTTCGGCCACCACGTCCAGCCCCAGGGCGTGCCCCAGCGCCACGATGGCCTGCACGATTCGGTAGGCCCCCGGCGAGTCCTCCAGCGCCTGCACGAAGGTGCGGTCCACCTTCAGGGTGGTCACCGGCAGGGTCATCAGGTAGTTCAGGGCCGAGTTGCCGGTGCCGAAATCGTCAATGCTCAGGCGCACGCCCATGGCGCGCAGTTCGGCCATGCGGCGCGACACGCCCTCTACATCGCGGATGATCGTGCGTTCGGTGAGTTCCAGTTCCAGGTCGCGGCCCTGCAGGCGCCAGCTCTGCAGCGCCCGGCGCACCACATCCACAAAGTCGTCCCGGACAAACTGCGCGGGCGAGACATTCACGCTGATGCGCTCTATGGGCCGCCCGGCCTCGCGCCACGCGGCCAGCTGGCGGCAGGCCTCGTTCAGCACGAAGGTGCCGATGGGAATGATCAGGCCCGTGTCCTCGGCCACCGGAATGAAGGTGGCGGGCGAGACATGGCCCAGCGCGGCGCTGTGCCAGCGCAGCAGGGCCTCGGCGCCGCGCACCTGCCCAGCCAGGTCGTGCAGCGGCTGGTACACCACCTGCAGCTCGCCGCGTTCCAGGGCGCCGCGCAGCCCCACCTCCATGCTGGAGCGGGCTGTGCCCGCCGCGTTCATTTCTGGGGCGTAGAAGGTCACGTTGTTCTTGCCGCCCTGCTTGGCGCGGTACATGGCGAGGTCGGCAAAGCGCTGCAGGTCCAGCGCGTCGGCGCCGTCGTCGGGGTACAGGCTGACACCAACCGAGCCCGTGACGTGGGCCTGGGCGCCCTCCAGGGGGATGGGCTGGCGCAGGCGGTCCAGAATCTTGGCGGCCACCAGCGCGGCGTCCTGGGCGCTGTGAATGCCCAGCAGCATCACCGTGAATTCGTCGCCGCCCAGCCGGGCCACGGTGTCGTTGCGGCGCACGCTGTCTTGCAGCCGCGCAGCCACCTCGCGCAGCAGTTCGTCGCCCGCCGCGTGGCCCAGGGTGTCGTTGACCGCCTTGAAGCCGTCCAGGTCAATAAACATGACGGCCACCTTGCGCCGCTCGCGCACGGCGGTGGCAATGCCGCGTTCCAGGCGGTCCTGAAACAGCGCGCGGTTGGGCAGGCCGGTCAGCACGTCGTGCTGCGCCTGGTGGGCCAGCCGGGCCTGACTGGCTTCCAGTTCGGCGGTGCGTTCGCGCACCTTGCGTTCCAGGTCATCGGTCAGCTCGCGCAGGGCGGCGTTGGCGCGGTTCAGTTCGGCGGTGCGGCGCTGCACCCGCCCTTCCAGCTCGCCGGACAGCTGGCGCAGCTGGGCGGTCAGGCGGGCGTTGTCCACAAAGGCCAGCACCTGCCGCACCACCACCAGCGCCGTGACCAGCAGCGTGCCCCACAGCACCCCGCGCGCCGCTGGGCCCGCCGCCCCGTGCGTGGCGATCAGCAGCGCAAAGGCCGCTGCCAGCGCCACGTAGGGCAGAAACAGCGCGGCGCGGTGCAGGGCCGCCAGCGGCGCAAACAGCGCGTGCTCCTGCGGCGGCCGGAACGACGCGGCGGCAAACAGGGTGGCCCCCAGCGCCCAGAAGACATCCGGCCACGAGCCTTCCTGGTAGGTGCCGGCCGCGCCCAGCACGACAAACGCCTGATCCGCCACGATCAGGGCCAGCAGGCCGGCCGCCAGCAGCGTTTCCCGGGGCCCCGGGCGGGCGCCGCCCCGCAGCGAGATCAGCAGCAGGATGCTCAGCAGCAGCAGGTCGCCCACGGGGTAGGTCAGCCCGATCACGGCGGCCACCGGTTGCCCGGCATACGCCTGCAACACGCCCCACAGCACGTACTGCCACGCGTACACCCCCACGGCGGCCATGATGATCGCCACGTCCACGCCCAGGCGCAGGGTGTCCCAGCGGGTCAGCGGCGGGTGCCGGAAGCGCAGAAAGCCCCAGGCATACAGCGCCAGGGCCAGCAGAAACCCGATGTCCGCCACCGAGGGAAACGGGGGGTCCTGGCGCACCAGCAGCAGGTAGGCGTAGAGCATCTGCCCCACGCCGAACGAGATCAGCCCCGCGCCCAGGATGCGCCACGCCGCCCGCTCGTCCCCGTGGCGCCGGGCGTTCCACAGGCAGGTGAGGCCCGCAAAGATGAAGGTGGGAATGTAGATCAGACTGCTGATCCACAGCCGGGTCACAGGGTCACCCTGGGGAAAGGCCACCCACAGGGCATGCAGCCCCAGCAGCAGCGCGCACAGGGCAAAGGTCACGCGCCCCGGGGCCGGGGGCAGAGGACGGCGGGGAGAAAGCGGCGGGGAAGACGACATGGGGGAACCTCGGGCACCAGGGCGGCGGGTGGGGGCCGGCAGAGCGGTGTTCGGGGCAAACAGAAGCGTTGAGAGCTCTACCTTACCTCAGCTGGGCGCCTCCCCCCGGGCCGGGCGGAGTGGGCCCCGGTAACGGCGCCGTAACAGGGCGGGCGCACGCTGCCCCTGACCACCGCTGTGGTCCCGGAGGACCCATGTTCAACCACCTCTTCGTGAGCACCGATGGCAGCGCCTGTGGCGACGCCGCGCTGCCCCTGGCCGCCGGACTGGCCGACACCTGCGGCGCCGCGCTGACCGTGGCCTACGTCGTGCCCAATGTTCAGACCGGGTACGACGGCCCGTATGTGCGCGACATCGAGCAGGATCTGGAGGCGGCCCGCCAGGAAGGCCGGGCTATTCTGCGCGCCGCTGCCGCGCGCCGGGCGGGCACCCAGACCCTGCTGCTGGACGGCCGCGCCAGTCCGGTGGCGACCTGCCTGCTGGAAGCTGCCCAGGCCCAGGGCGCCGACCTGATCGTGATGAGCACCCACGGCCGCAGCGGGCTGGGGCGATTGCTGCTGGGCAGCGTGGCCGAGCAGGTGGTGCGCCGCGCCGCCGTGCCTGTGCTGCTGGCGCGCGCCGGGGGCTGAGAGCGGAACTCAGGACGATGGAGGGAGAACTTCCATCGTCCTGAGGCGAACGAAGTGAGTGTCCGAAAAAGACAGCGGCGCCCACGGAATTGAAGGGCCGCTTTCTGGCCCCAGGGTGGAACTGGCAGCCGCTGTGAGCCCAGGGCCCGGCCCTCGTTTCAGCCCCTGGGCGCCCCAGCCGCCGCCAGCACGCCGCCGCGCACAAAGGCCCCCAGGGTGCGCGCCAGCGCCGCCGTGTCCAGGTCCGGGTCGCTGATGGCGCGGTAGGCCAGGGCGTCCAGCAGGGTGGTCACGATCAGCAGCAGCGTGGCGTCGCCGTGGCCGGGGGTGGCGGGGTCCAGCGGCAGGCGCCGGGCGACTTCCGAGAGAAAGTGGGTCTGCCGGGCGCGGAACGAGGGGCCGCCGCCACTGTGCAGCAGCGCCAGGGTGTCGCGCTCGGCCAGCAGAAACTCGAAGACCGGCTCAATCAGCCCTGGGCCCCCGGGGACCGGGCGGGGCAGGTGGGCCAGCAGCGGTTCCAGGCGGCCCAGCAACTGGTGCAGCCGCTCGTCCAGCAGGGCGTCCAGAATGCTTTCGGGCGAGGGAAAGTGGCTGTACACCGTGGCCCTTGAGGTGCCTAGCGCCGAGGCCAGATCGCCCATCCCCACCGCTTCAAAGCCCCGCTGCACAAAGAGCGCGGCGGCAGTGTCCAGAATCTGCTGGCGGCGGTCCGCCGAAGGCAGGCGCTTGCGGGAATCGGCGGGGGGCATAGGGGAAGTGTAGCGCATCCTGACAAAATGTTAGTTGACAGAGTGTTAGAAAACTGGGCATCATGGCGCGAACTGACAGAGTGTCAGATTCTCTTCTGCCGAGGATGCCATGACCCCAGCCCCATCTGACCCCACTGCCCCCAGCCGCAGCGTGCTGGCCGACTACCGCCGCCTGACCCCCAGCGAACGTGCGCTGTGGCGCTCCCCGCTGATGTGGGCCGCCGCCCTGGCCATTCTGTTCATCCCGCTGGTGTACGCCGGCACGTACCTCGCCAGCGTGTGGGACCCGTATGGCCGCCTGAACGAACTGCCGGTGGCGCTGGTGAACGTGGATCAGGGCACCACCCTGCGCGGCCAGCGCTATGCCCTGGGGACTGACGTGGTGCGCGAACTGCGCGAGGACCCGCCGGTCAAGCTGATCAGCTACCCCAGCGAGGCAGCGGCACAGGCGGCGGTGCGCCGGGGCGAGGTCTACTTTGCGCTGACCATTCCGCGCGACTTCAGCCAGAAGGCGGTGGCAGGCGACAGCCGCCAGCACGGCCAACTGCACCTGTACACCGCGCCGGGCATCAGCTATTTCGCCAGCCGGGTGGGCCGCACGGTAGCCCAGGAGATCACCACCAACCTGAACGAGACCCTGGGCGGCAACCGCTGGGAAGTGGTGCAGCGCTCGCTGAAGGACGTGCAGCAGGGCTTTGAGGACCTGCGGGTGGCCACCGGTAAGCTGCGCGACGGCGCCGGGCGCCTGGAAGCGGGTGCCGGCACACTGGCTGGCGGTGCCCAGACCCTGACTGGGGGCGTGCGTAGCGCCCAGCAGGGCGCACAGGCCCTGGCGGCCGGGGCCGGCGAGGTCTCTGGCGGCGTGACCCGCCTGACCACCGGCACCGCGAAGCTGGGCCAGGGCCTGCGGCAGCTGGAAGCGGCCGCCCCCGGGCGCGCGCAGTTGCAGCCCCTGCAGCAGGGCGCGGCGGCGCTGAGCGGCGGCACAGAGCGGCTGGCGGGCGGCCTGGCCGAACTGGGCAAAGGGGCCGGGGCCCTGAAGACGGGCGCCGGGCGGGTGGCCGACGGCGCCGGGCAGGTCCACGGCGGCGCGGCGGCGCTGGCCCAGAAACTGCCGGACCTCGCCACGGGCCTGGGCGCGCTGCACGAGGGGGCCCGGAAGCTGGACCAGGGCGCGGCCGGGCTGGCCCAGGGCACGGCGGGGTTGCACACCGGCGCGCAGACTCTGGCCGGGCAGTTGCCCACCCTGCGCGCGGGCCTGAGCGAACTGGCCGGCGGCGCAGATAGGTTGCAGGCGGGGGCCACCCGCCTGGGGGACGGCGCCGCCCAGGTGCAGACCGGCGCCCAGGCCCTGGCCGGGCAGCTGCCTGCCCTGGCCGAGGGCACGGCGGGACTGGCCAGCGGCGCCGAGACCCTGGCAACGGGGGCCGGCACGCTGGCCCAGGCCGCGCCCGCCGAACTGACGGCCGGCGCCCGGCAGCTGCAAACCGGAGCCACCACCCTGGCTGCCAGCGCCCACAAGGCTGCGGCGGGGGCAGGCGCAGCGTCCCAGGGCGCCCGCCAGCTGGCCGACGGTACCGGGGCCCTGAGCAGCGGCGCCGACAGCCTGAAGAGTGGCGCGGCGGCCCTGGCTGGCGGCCTGCGCGAGACCCAGACGCGCAGCGCGGCGGCCGTGCAAGGCGCCACCCAGCTGGCCGACGGCGCCGAGGCCGCCGCCCGTGGCGCCCAGACACTGCAGCAGGGCGCCGCCACCCTGAGCCAGAAGCTGGGCGAGGCCGCCACCGGGGCCGGCACCGCTGCCCAGGGCGCCCAGACGCTCGCCCGTGGCAGCGAGAGCCTGCAGAGCGGCGCGGCGCAGGTGCAAAGCGGCGCCGCCACCCTGGCCAGCAAGACCGCCGAGGCCGCCGCTGGCGCCCGCACCCTGGCCGACGGCGCCCAGAAGGTGCAGGGCGGCGTGGAGACCCTGGTGGCCGGCAACCTGAAACTGAAGGCGGCGCTGGGGACCGTCACCGAACAACTCCCTGCTCAGCAGGACCTGAACAAGCTGCGCGGCGGCGCGCAGACCCTGGCCCAGAAAACGGGCGAGCTGGCCGGCGGGCTGGGCCAGCTCTCGAATGGGGCCGGGCGGCTGAGCCAGGGGGCACAGGACCTGCAGGGGGGCGCCGCCCAGCTGCGCGAGGGGCTGGACGAGCTGCAGCGCCGCCTGCCCCGCCGCACCGAGACCCTGGCCGGCGACCCACAGGGCCTGGCCGCCAGCGCGGTGGTCGTGGAAACGGCGGCGGCGCAGGTGCCCAGCAACGGCGCGGCCTTTGCGCCCTACTTCATCGCCCTGGGGCTGTGGGTGGGGGCCACCATGACCACCTTCATCTTTCCGTACCTGCTGCTGCCCGAAAGCGGGCGCCGCACCGGGCAGCGGGCGCGCGTGCTGCGCAAGTTCACGGTGCCGGCTGGCTACGTGACCCTGCAGGCGCTGATCGTGGTGGGGGGCCTGGCGTGGCTGGGCGTGCCCTACGAGCACCCCGGGCTGGTCGTGCTGACCACTGTGCTCGCCAGCCTGACCTTCATGCTGCTGATTCTGGCGCTGAACCTGCTGCTGGGGGCGGCGGGGCGCCTGCTGGCGCTGGTGCTGCTGGTGGTGCAGCTGGGGGCCTCGGGCGGCAGCTATCCGGTGGAACTGGCCCCGGGTTTCTTCCGGGCCATTCACGCCGCCATGCCCGTGACCGATGTGGTGCAGGCGCTGCGTGCGGCCATGTTCGGGGCTTATGAGGGGCAGTACGCGGCCTTTGTGGGGCGCATTTTGCTTGTGGCGCTGCTGGGGCTGGGGGTGGCGTTGCTGGCGCGGTGGCGGTGGCATTTCACGGCGGATGATCAGTTTCGCTCGCCGATCGTTACGGATGTGGGGTGAGGTGGGGTTGGCCTTGAGGGTTGGGTGGTGGGCGATTTTTGGGGGTGGTGGGCGATGATGTTTGCCTACGTTGCCCCACCCCCCCAGCCCCCCTACCCCGGAGGGGCAGGGGGGAGCGGCGCTGCGCTGGCAAACGTTGACTGCCGTGGTAGGGCGGCCCGGCTTCGCCCCGCGTTGTACGCCGTGGCCCTTCTCCGCCCATCGTCGTACGCCCGCGCGCTGCGCGCACGACGGCTTCCGTTGCTCGCCCCGTAAAGGTGAAATGTGCGAACGCTTAAAACACGAGGTTCTACTTTTGAAAGGCAAAGGCGGCCGATGCCCCTGCTGCTCTTTAAAAGTAGAACCTTCTGGGCCGCACCAAGCCTTCTTGCCACTTCACCGCCCGGGTCCAGACGAGGCCGTCGTGCCCGAAGGGCGCGGGCCATTGCGCGTTACCAGCGGATGGCGTCGAGGCCAGACACGTTAACGAATGGAGCAAACCCGCCGACGTCAGTAAAAACTCTTGCCCAGTGCTAACGTCGCTCCCCCCTGCCCCTCCGGGGTAGGGGGGCTGGGGGGGTGGGGCAAGCGCGAGAACCCGTTCCTGCCCAACCCAACCTCAGCCGCGCCGCCAAACCCGGCCATTCACCCACAAAGCCCAGCGCGCCAAGCCGGCCCACCCCCTACCCCAGCGAAGCCGGCTGCTCCTCCCAAGGCCCACGCGTCCGGGGCCGACTCCGCGCCGGGTACTTGTGCCGTTTGTGGTGGTACATCCGGCCATCCGCCAGATTCAGCAGGCTGTCCGGGGCGGCGGTCTCGTTGCTGCAGGCCACGCCCACGCTGGCGCCCACCTGCGGAAAGCCCTCCTGGTGCACGTGGGCCGTGGCCGCCTCAATGGCGCGCTGCAGGGCCTCGGCGCCGCGCACGCTGCACAGGGCCACGTATTCGTCGCCGCCAATGCGGTACAGGCCGTGGCTGGCGGGCAGGTGGGCCTGCAGGCCCTGGGCAAACAGCTGCAGCACCCGGTCACCAGCCGCGTGGCCGCGCTCGTCGTTCACGGCTTTCAGGCCGTCCACGTCAATCAGGGCCAGGGTCAGGCCCTGGGGGTGGCGGGCCCAGGCGGCGCGCAGGGCTTCTTCAAAAGCGCGGCGGTTGCCCAGGCCGGTCAGGGGATCGCGCCGCGCCGCGCGGCCCAGTTGCTTGACCATCTGATCGGTGCAGCCCAGCAGCCAAGCCAGCAGGCTGCCCATCAGCAGCGCCACCAGCAAAAACCACGCCATGCCCAGCCAGTCCAGGGCGCTGCGCGGAAAGGCCAGCGCCGCCACCGCCGTGCCGTACAGCAGGAACAGCGCCACCCCCCGCACCGGGAACCACACCGCGCAAAACGCACTGAGCAGCATCAGCACCGCGCCGTAGCCGGTCACGCCCGGCAGAAAGGTGGACCCGAACCCGGGCGCCTGTAAAAACCACACCAGCCACAGCGGCGCCGCCAGCAGGAACAGGGCGCTGCCCCAGCCACACCAGCGGTGGTTCAGCCCGGCCGTGGCCACCAGCAGCAGCAAAAAGACACCGGCCTGCGGGGCATTCACATGCGAGCCGCCCAGGGCGCCCAGGCCCAGCGTCAACAGCGGCAGTGCGGTCAGCAGGGGACACAGGTAGCGCTGCAGGCGGCTGCGCGGCGAATGCAGGGGAAGCGACATGGTGGCCTCGGGCGACACGGAAGGGGCGGCCCCGCTCGGGGCATTCAGGCGGGCGGCAGACGGGACGGACAGCAAGCAAAGTGCAGGGTCCGCCCAGCCGGACAGGGCGCCGTGAGAGGCGTTTGGGGCCCGGCCGGGACCGTCCCCGGTGAGCCCCAGTGTGGCCGCCCAGCCTGATATGCATGTGGCGACAGGCCCAAGGCCGATTTTAGAAACCGGTCAGCTTGGCTCTAACAAAAGCTGACAGGAAGGTCAGATGAAGCCCCACTTCAGGCGGGCTGCAGCAGGAAGGGCAGCGGAGCGTGGCGCAGGTCGCTGCGGGTCAGGCTCAGGTGCAGTTGCTGGTAGGCAGTGGGGTGCCACTCGAAGTCGGCGGGGGGCAGCAGGTGGGTTTCGGGCATGTCGCCGTCCAGCACCGCGTCCAGCGCCTCGCTGCGCAGGGGCCACGCGCTCACCAGCAGCAGGGTGGGCAGGCTGTCGGGGCGCACCCCCTGGGCCTGCAGGGCCTCGTCACTCTGGGCCATCAGGCGCACGGTGCTGGCGGGTTCGTGATGGCGCAGGGCCGCCAGCCGCACCCCGCCGTAGAACACATAATGTTCCAGCGGCAGGCCAAACGGCTGGCGCAGCAGTTCGTGAAACCACAGCACCCGGCCGTCGGGGTGCCGGGCGCACAGCAGGGTCAGGTGCTCCACCTCGGTCTGCAGGGTCTGGCCCCGGGTCAGGGTAAAGCCGGCGTGGTTCAGGGCCGTGTGCAGGCCCAGGTGCTCGTCGGCGCTGAGGGTGGTGTGGTTTACCGTCTGGCGCAGCAGGTGGCGGTGGTCCGGCGTGAGCAGGTTAAAACTTCCGCCCCGCCCGAAGGCGCGCGGCCCGTGAATCACGAAGGTTTCGCGCCCGGCGGGGCCGGTTAAGGTAAACAGGTCCACGCGGCCCAGCGCGTCTGGGGCCTGCTGGGCGTGCAGGGGGCCGGCGGGGGTGCTCAGGGCGTAGGTGTCGCCGCAGGTCTGAAGGTCATTCAGCAGATGTCGAAAGGGGTTGTGGGGCATGGGCAGCTCCTGGGACAGCACAGACACAGACGGCGCAGAGGAAAAGGACGCGCCCCTGACCCGCAAAAAGGCAAACGGAGTCGTCACGGTGGTGAGAGGGTAAAGGCAGAGGTCTTGCAAGGATGTGGAAGGCCCCCAGATTAACGCCTGCTGGCCACGCAGGGCGAGCAGGGTTGAGGCTTGAGAGGGTGGAGGCAACCGCAGCTGGGCCGCTCCACAGGCCACCCCTCGGCCCTCGCTTGCCTGCGGCGCCCCAGTCAGCCCTCCCGTCAAGAGCTTTGGGTGCCGTCATGAGTGCTACACCAAAGACAGATGGAGATTCCTGAACGGCGAGTCAGCCCGCCGTCCTGTGGGCTTCTTTACAATGCCTCCATCCATGCCTGCCGCTTCTGCCTCTTCCACCGCGCCGTTCGACGTGCTGGTTCTCCTCGCGGCGGCCGATGAGTGGGGGGCGGTTCAGCTCGTGCTGGCCGCGCTGCCCACGCCGCTGCCAGTCGCCGTGTTGCTGGTGCAGCCTGGGGGTGGGCGGCCTGCCGGGGCCAGCGGCACCGACCTGCCTCTGCACGACGTGGCCAGCGGCACCCTGTTGCAGCCCGGCCTCGTGTACGTGGCGCCGCCACAGGCCACGCTGGACGTGCGCCCGGGCGGCCAGTGCGAGGTGACCCCCAGCCCCGGGGCGCCCCCCACCTGCCCGCTGGACCGGTTGCTGGGTTCGCTGGCCGTGGCCTACGGCGAGCGGGCGCTGCTGGCCATGCTCTCGGCGCCGGGGCCCGACGGGCTGCGGGGCGCGCGCGCCCTGCGGGGGGCCGGGGGCACGGTGCTGGTGCAGGCGCCCCTGGTCCCAGCGGGGCTGGCCCAGGCCCTGCTGGCGGCCCGCGCGGCGGATCTGGTGCAGGCGCCCTCGGCGCTGGCGACGGCCACGGCCCAGGTGCTGCGGGGCGAGTGGCCGCCTGAACGCCTGACCGCCCCGCCGGAAGCCGCCCAGGCCCTGGTCGAGTCCATGGACGAGGGCTTTTGCACCATTCAGGTGCTGTTTGACGAGGCCGGCGAGCCGACGGACTACCGCGTGCTGAGCATGAACCCGGCCTTCGTGGCCCAGACCGGGCTGGAGGGGGCCCAGGGGCGCAGTGTCCGCGAACTGGTGCCGGGCCTTGAACCGTTCTGGTTTCAGATGTACGGCGAGATCGCGCGCAGCGGCCAGCCCCGCCGCTTCGAGCATCAGGTGGCGGCGCTGACGCCCCCCCGGGAGTACGAGGTCTATGCCTTTCGCATTGGGGAGCCGCGCGAGCACCGGGTGGCGGTGCTGTTCCGGGACGTGTCGCTGCGCAAGGCGGCCGAACGCGACCTGAAACGCAGCAACCAGCTGCTGCAAACGGTCTTTGACAGCTCGCTGGAGTACATGCAACTGTTCCAGGCGGTGCGGAGCGCCCAGGGTGAGATCACGGATTTCGAGTGGCGGCTGACCAACCGGCTCTGGAATGAGCAGTGGGGCGAGATGGCGGGCAAGCGCCTGCTGACCGAGAACCCGGCCGTGGTCGAAACAGGACTGTTCGAAACCTTCAAGCGCGTCACTGAAACCGGCGTACCCGACACGCACGAGCACCATTACGCCCACGAGCAGTTTGACGGCTGGTTTCACCAGACCGCCGCCGGGGCCGAGGACGGTTTTCTGCTCTCCACCCTGGACGTCACCGAGCGGCGGCGGGCCGAGGAGGCCGCGCGCACCCAGCAGACGCGGCAGGCGTTTGTGCTGCAGCTCAGCGATAAGCTGCGGCCTCTGGCCGACCCGGTGCAGATTCAGCGCGAGGCATGCCGCCTGCTGGGCGAGGCGCTGGGGGTTGAGCGGGTATTTTACGCCTCGGTGCACAACGACGGTGACACCAGCGAGGTTCACGCCGAGTATGCCAATGGTGGCCTGCCCAGCGTCGTGGGCTGGTCCTCGCTGCAGGCTCTTGCCCCAGGGCTGGTGCCCGACTGGCAGGCGGGCCGCACCACCCGCACCAACGACATCCACACGGGCGACGTGAACAGGGGGTCGCTGTTCACGTCGGCGCCACGCGCGGCTCTGAACGTGCCGCTGGTCAAGGACGGCCGACTGGTGGCGCTGCTGGGCCTGCACCAGCGCGCGGCCCGCACTTGGACCGACGAGGACGTGGCCCTGGCCGAAGAAACCGCCGAGCGCACCTGGCAGGCCGCCGAACGCGCGCGCACCCAGGCCGCGCTGGTCGAATCCGAAAGCCGTCTGCGCGCGCTGATCGAGCATCTGCCGGGCGGCGCAGTGTTCGTGGTGGACCACGACCTGCGCTACCAGCTGGCCCAGGGCGAGGCGCTGGCCGCCGCCGGGTTCACGCCTGAAGATCTGGTGGGCCGCACGGTGGCCCAGGTGATGCCGCCCGAACAGGTGCCCGAGTACGAGGGGCTGTACCGCCGCGCCCTGGCCGGCGAGGGCTTCGAGTACGAGCACAACGCGCATGGCCGCAGCTTCATCACCCGGGGCGTGCCGCTGCGCCGCGCAGGCGGGGAGGTCACTTCGGTGCTGGCGATGTCCTACGACATCACCGACCGCAAGCGCGCCGAGCAGGAGGTGCAGGCCCTGAACGCCACCCTGGAAACCCAGGTGGCCGAGCGCACCCGCCGCCTGGCCGACCTGAACGCCGAACTGGGCAACGTGATTATCCGCACCGCCCACAACCTTGAAGCCCCCGCCCGGCGCCTGGGGCAACTGCTGGACCCAGGTGTGCTGCCGGCGCCCCAGGCCTTTGAGGGCCTGCCTCCGTACGACCCCGCCCTGCTGCAGGACGAGGTCACGCGCCTGAAGGGCGTGGCCCAGGACCTGCGCCAGCTTTCGCGCCTGGAAACCCGCCAGTTCACCCAGGAACTGCTGCCCCTGGGCGAACTGTTTGCCGAGGTGCGCGCCCAGGCCGCGCAGGCCAGCGGGCGCGACCTGACATGGTTTCTGGAGCCGTTGCCGATCGTGCGCGGCGACCGGGCGCTCTTGCGTCAGGCGCTGGACGTCCTGATGAATTTCACCCTCAGCCCCACCCGGGGCACGCGCTACGTGACCGTCAGCCGCCGCACCCTGGAAGGCGAGGAGCGGGTGCTGGTCGAGGACGACGGCCTGGGCCTCAGCGGCGAGGAGGCGGCCACCCTGTTTGATCTGGCCGTGCGCACCGATCAGAGCGTGCCCATCTTGGAGGGCAGCGGCCTGCTGCAGGTGCGGCGTATTCTGGCCCGCCACGGCGGCTGGGCCTGGGCCGAGGCGCGCAGCAGCGGCGGACTGGTGGTGCTGGCGTTTCCCCAGGACACTGCGGTGGGCGAACTTGAAGCCCTCTTGGGCGGCGAACCGCTGGAAAGCTGACGCCCGTGAGAGGGTGCCATGAGCAGCTTGGCATGGCTCAGAGGATGGTCGCGGAAAGCCGGTCGGGCCAGCGTCTTGGCGGTCAAGAGGTTCCGGCTCCCTCCCTTGCGGATATCAGGTGGACACCCCTCCAGGATTGTGTGACGCTGCTGCCCAGATGAAAGCCAACGTTTTCCATGTTCTGAATGCGGGCAAGCAGTTGCCAGAAGCGCTGGCTGAGCAGGTTGAAGCTGTGGCCCGCGCTGCCTTTGCCCGGCAGACCACCCGTCTGGGCTTGGACGGCGTGGACGCGGTCCTGTACACCAGCCCGTGGACCATTCCAGAGACAGGCATGGTGGGCACTGCGCCAGACGGGTACAGCGTTCACCTTGCCGTGACCCCACAGAGCCCGCAGTTTCTCGCTCACTGGCGCACCGAACTGCCGGCCACGCTGGCCCACGAACTTCACCACGCGAAACGCTGGCGGCATGCCGGCCTCGGCACGTTGCTGGAGGCCCTGGTGTTTGAAGGCCTTGCCCAGCACTACGAAGTCGAAGAACGTGGCGAGGTACCCCTGTACGCCCGGCCCACCGTGGCTCTGGACGAGCTCTGGGCCCGCGCCGAACAGCAGTTGGACGGACCGTATGACCATCAGGCGTGGTTCTTCGGTGACGCAAGCCACGAGCTGCCCCGCTGGGGAGGCTACGCGCTGGGTTTTGAGTTGGTCAGAAGGTTTCTTGAGCGACAGGGCGGGGACGCGGTGATTCACGCTTCGATATCAGCAGAAGCCTTCCGTTCTGCTTGGTCGGCTCATTGAACGAGGGCCAAACGACGTCCTGTCTCCCCTCCTGCAGCCCTGTGGTGGCGCCCGTTGCCCCAGCTCGCTTCAGGCCGCCCCATCAATCCGGCACAGGCGTTTTGGGCCACGCGAACCAGAAGGTCGCGCCCTGGTCCACCTTGCCCTCGCCCCAGGCGCGCCCCCCGAAGCGTTCGCACAGGCGCCGCACCACCGCCAGCCCCAGGCCCGTGCCCTCGTAAAGGTCCACTGGATGCAGCCGCCCGAACAGTTCGAAGGCTTTTTCCTTCTGGCGCATGTTGAAGCCCACGCCGTTGTCTTCCACCCCAACCCAGTGTTCCTTTTCGGTTTCCTGCACCAGCAGGCGCAGCCGGGCCTGAGGCCGCGTGCGGGTGAACTTCAGGGCGTTCGTCAGGTATTCGTGCAGGATGATCTGCAACACCTGATGGTCGCCCTGCACCACCGGCAGCGGCACCTGGGAAATCTGCACGTGGCGCCCGGCCAGCCCGGCTTCCAGATCCTTGAGGACCTCGCGCAGCACCCGGTTCAGGTCCAGGCTGCGCATACGGGCGCGAATGGTCCGGGCCTGCATGTAACTCTTGAGCGAGGTCAGCAGGCCCTGGGTTTCCTGCACGGCGGTCACCACGTGGCCCAGCGAGCGCTGGCGGTCTGCCGGGCACTCCTGGCGGTCCATCAGGCCCAGAAAGTTCTGCGCGCGCGTCAGCGTGGTGCTCAGCTGGTTTTCAGACACCGCCATGACCGTGCGGAACTCCTCGCCCAGTTGCCGGAAACGCGCGGTCTGCTGCCGCAGGTCCTGCTCTAACCCCTGCGTGGAGGCCAGCAGGGTGCGGTGCGCCGCCTTGAACGCCGTCACATCCGCCGCGCTGAGGTGGCACAGCGGCTCGTCGCCCCCCGCATGCAGGGCGGCCGACAGGGACAGGTCCAGCCGCTCCCCGCCCTCCAGGGCCACCTGCACCTCGGCGCGCTGCGGGCCCCGGCCGGCAAACACCGCGCCCAGCAGCGCCGCCAGAACCGAGCGGCTTTCCGGGGTTAGCGCGCCAGCCAGTGGGCGGCCCAGGGCCAGCGCGGGGTCAGTTCCCAGCAGGGCGGCCCCCAGCGCATTGATCTCCACCACGCGCCCCTGGGCATTGACCAGAAACGCCGCGTGCGGGGCGCTGTGGAACAGGGCTCTGGCCTGCGCCAGGGCCGACTGGAGGGCCTGAATCTGGGCTTCAAGCCCCTGCAACTGGGGGTCGGGGGCCGAAAGGGTGCGGGGCAGCGGGGACAAGTCGTGGGTCATGGCAGTACCTGAAGCGCCCGGGGGTGTGCGCCGGGGCACACCGCAAAAGAGGATGGGAAGAGAACGAAGCGGTCTGAAGAGGCGGGCGCCGGGTGTCGGAGGATCGCGGGCGGGGTCCGCTCGGGTGCGCAGACAGGCTGGGATGCGGGTTGCATGGAATTCCCCCGTATTGCCCACGCGGGCCGGACAGCCACGATTCGAGCTGGACTGTCCGCAATTGTCACTGATACGTCCACTCTGGCGCACCACCTGACGCTGGGCATGGCAGCAGCCTAAGGCCTGCCCCAGGAAAATGAATGGCTCTCCGAGAGAATGATGAAGGTCCCTTCAGGAAGGGTGGAGAATTGGGGGGGCCAGGGTGAGCCTGAGCGATTGGTTGGACCAGTAGCCGTTGAAGCGGTCTACCAGAGCCCCTCTGCAGCAGGGGAAGAAGCGGCAAATGGCGTGCAAAGAGGCGGCAGGCGACTTCGGCCATCGGAGGGAAAACGCGTGGCCGCCGCAGAGCGCAACCCAGAGGGCTTGTAGGACAATCCTACAAGCCCTCTGGGGCGCACGATGTCAATCTCCGCAAAAGACAGCGGTCTGGGCGGCGCTGCAGGGCTGCCGTTGAGCCCTAAAGGGAAACAGGCAGCGCCGGTCAGTTGCTCTTCAGGCCGTGGCGCAGCACCTCGGCCAGCTGGCGGGTGACCTGGCCCTGCAGGGCGTCAAGTTCCTCGGTGGCCTGGCGCACGGCGGTGCGGTATTCGTCGGCGTTGCGGGCCTGCGGGCCCTGCAGGGTATGCACGGTGGCCTGCACGGTGAAGTGCGCGTCGGGCAGGGCGGCCAGATTGGCGCGGGCGCTGGCGTGGCGGGCCCCCAGCAGCGCGCCCAGCATGCCGGCTTCTTCGCTGCGCTGCATCAGTTCGCGCTGAAAGGTGCGGTCCTTGATGCTGGTGATCACGTCCCAGGCCGCGTCGGACAGGGCGGCCTGCGGCGAAGCGGGGCGGGCCACCTCCACGAACAGGGTGTCGCCCGCGCGCCACGTGCGCGTAAAGGCCCCTGCGCGGGCCGGGGACCACTCGGTTTCAAAGTCGCGGGCGTCCTCGATCAGCACGCGCAGTCGGGCCAGGGGCGTGTCGCCGGGCACGCGGTGGCCGTCACCCAGCACGCCCCACAGACTCAGGCCGCGTTCGTCGGCAGCGCCCATGCTTTCCAGCGCGCGTGCCAGGGCTGCTGGCCCTTCGCTGACCAGGGCCACCGGGCGGCCCCCCTCTAGAATGGCGATGTCCTGGCCGCCTTCGGCGAGGCGGGCTTCAAAGCGCAGGTGGTGCAGCCCCAGGCCCCAGCGGCGCAGCGCCTGGACCAGAGCGCCCGTCAGCGCGGCGTTCATGGTGTCGGGGTCGGCGCCGCTGCCTTGCAGGGCACGCACGCCACTGTCCACGGCGGCGGTGGCCATCAGGGCATCAAAGGCCTCGAAGGGGGAGGTGGTCTGCCGCTCGTCTTTTGTTTTCACTCGTGCCATAGCCCCTCTATTCTGCCCTGAACAGAGCGTCTTGTGTGTCGGGTCGGCACCTTATGGGCGCTGGGTGCGGGCTGATACAGATTGCCGACTCTGCTCCGCAGGTCTACAAATCCCGTCAGTCGGGAAAATGTCGGAAGGGATGACGGCAGGTTTCGGACGTCGCCTGAGCCATGTCGCGGACCGTGTTCACGCGAGGCGAGTAGGCCATAGGAGAAACGTCGTCTGGAACGCCAAGGCTGCTCGCCCCCCTCTGCGGCGCAGCGCAAAGGTGGAGGAAAAAACGGCGTGTTCATTGGACTGAGCTCCACAGACTGGTGAACCTGTTCAGAGCGTTGATGAGGGCCTCCCTTACCCGGCACACCTCCACACAGGCGGACGGGCGCGCGGCCCCAGCTCAGGTAAGCTGCGGGGCACTGTGCGTCCTGCTGCCTGCCCGGAGTGTTCCCACCCATGACTACCACCCTCAGCGGCCAGTTGCTGCTGCCCAGCGGCCTGCAGAGCGGGCGCCTGACGGTGCAAGGGGACCGGATTGCGCACATAGAGCCTTTGCCCAGCGCCGACCCCTCGGTCCTGATTCTGCCCGGCTTCGTGGACACGCACGTGCACGGGGGCGCGGGGGGCGACACGATGGACGGCCCAGAGGGCATTCGCACCCTGGCGCGGCTGCACGCCCGGCACGGCACCACCACGCTGCTGCCCACCACGATCACCAACCCCTGGCCAGAGGTGCTGCGCGCGCTGCGGGCCGTGGCGCAGGTGGCCCAGGAGGGTGGGGTCCCGGGCGGCGCCGACCTGCCCGGCGCGCACCTGGAAGGCCCCTTTATCAGCCCCGGGCGGCTGGGCGCCCAGCCGCCCTGCGCCGTGGACCCCACCCCCGAGCGCGTGGCTGAGGTGCTGGCCACCGGCGCCGTGCGCGCCGTGACCCTGGCCCCGGAGCTGCCGGGCGCCCTGGACGCCGCGCGCACCTTTGCCCGGGCGGGCGTGCGCGTGGGCATCGGCCACACCCGCGCCGACGCCGAGACCGTGCAGGCCGCCCTGGCGGCAGTCCACGAGGCCGGCGGCCAGAGCTGCGCCACCCACCTCTTTAACGCGATGGGCGGCATTGAGGGCCGTGTGCCTGGTCCCCCCGGCGCCCTGATCGCCGACCCCCACGCCACCCTGGAAGTCATTCTGGACGGCCTGCACGTGCACCCCACCTCGTTTCTGCTGGCCCGCGCAGCGGCGCCCGGGCGGGTCATGCTGATTACGGATGCCATGCGCGCCGCTGGCCTGGGCGACGGCCCCAGCGAACTGGGCGGGCAGCCCGTGACGGTGAAGGGCGGCAAAGCCACCCTGGCCGACGGCACCCTGGCCGGCAGCGTGCTCACCCTGGACGTGGCCCTGCGCCGCGCTGCCGCCCTGGGCGTGCCTCTGCCCGAACTGAGCCGCATGCTGAGCCTCGTGCCCGCCCGCTCGGTGGGCCTGCATGACCGGGGCGAACTGCGCGAGGGCCTGCGCGCCGATCTGGCCGTGCTGACCCCGGAGTTCCAGGTTCAGGCAACGTACGTGGCCGGGGAGCAGGTGTGCGTTCCCCCGTCCTCGCCACTGACATGAACTGAGGCTTGGCCAGCCGCGACTGCGTCCGAAGCCCAGCCCGTAAGGCGTCTGCCCCCAACAGTCGTCAGGTGGCGAGCACCACGCGGTCACGGCCCTCCTTCTTGGCGCGGTACAGGGCGAAATCGGCGGCGCGGATCAAGTCCATCAGCTGCTCGCCGTGCACTGGGTAAGCGGCGACCCCCAGAGAAGCCGTCACGGTGCCCAGCACCTGGCCCCGGCTGATCACCTGCATCACCCTGACCTTATTCCGGATCTGTTCAGCACGGGCGCTGGCCTGCTCCGCATTGGCCCCCGGCAGCAAGAGGGCGAATTCCTCGCCGCCATAGCGGCACACCACGTCCTCGCCGCGCACGCTTCCCTGCAGCACCTCGCCCAGGGATTTGAGCAGCAGGTCGCCCGCTTCATGCCCGTACAGGTCATTGAACTTTTTGAAATGGTCAACGTCCAGCATGACCACACCGATCGGCTGACGGTTGCGCTGCGCGCGGCGCAACTCGCGCTCGAACGTTTCTTCCAGGTAGCGCCGGTTAAACAGCCCGGTCAGGACATCGCGGATGGACTGCTGGCGCAGCGTCTCCCGCAGACGCAGGTTGACGATGGCCAGCGCCACCGTTTCGGCAATCGTCTGCGCCAGCCGCCGCTGGTGGGCAGAAGGCGGCGCCGGCATCTGGTGGAAATGCAGCAGCCCCACCGTTTCCCCCTGTGCCAGGAGCGGCACGCACAGCGCCGCGCCTTCCTCCTCAAGGTGACGGCAGCGGAGGTGGCCGCCCTCCTCAGAGACAAAGGCCCGGCCGCGGCGCAGCGCCCAGCAGTCCGTGGGCGCAAAGACCGGTGATTGGCTGACAGGACCGTTCCAGGAAATCATTTCCTCCAGGACATTCTTGGAAGGCCCAAAGGAGTAGAGCGTGCCCGGCAGCCTGGGGAACAGCTGGGCTGTATGGCCTGCCACCACGGCCTGCGCCTCTTCCAGATTTAACGAGGCCTGGAGGAGTTCGCTCATCTCGCCCAGAATCTGCGTCTCGTGATTGCGCTGTTCCAGCTGCTGCACCTGGGCCTGCAACTGCTGACTGATGCCCTGCAGCGCCGCCGTCCGTTCTTCCACCCGCTGCTCCAGGTCCTGGCGGGCGGCCCGCAGTTCGGCCTCGGTGGCCTTCATGGCGCTGATGTCCTCTAGGACCGAGATGAAGTACTTGGGGGCCCCCAGTTCCGTGCGCACCAGAGAAACGGTCAGGTTGACCCAGACCTCGGAGCGGTCTTTGCGGAGATAGCGCTTCTGAATGGTGTAGGTCGGAATCTGCCCGCTCAGCAGCCGCTGCACCTGCAGAATGTCGAGTTCAAGATCATCCGGGTGGGTGATCTGCTGAAAGGACAGCGCCAGCAGCTCTTCTTCCGGGTACCCCACGATTTCACAGGTCTTGTCATTGACACTCAGCCAGCGGCCTTCCAGGGAGACGTGGGCAATCCCCACCGCCGCCTGACTGAAGGTGGCCCGGAACCGCTCCTCACTCTCGCGCAGCGTCTGCTCGGCCTGCAACTGCGTGGTGACGTCACGGATCACGGCCGTGAAGAGGCGCTGGTTTTCCACGACCACCTGCGAGATGGTGGCTTCCACCAGAAATTCCGAACCGTCGCCGCGCAGCGCGGGGAGCGCTCGTCGGGCGCCGTGCATGCTTCTGGACGTGACGCCCGTTTGCCCGAACGCCCGCATGTGGTCGTGGTGCCGGGCCCGGTAGGCCCCCGGAATGAACTGGTCGAGGGTCTGCCCCAGAACCTCTGCGGCGGGCACCGCGAAGACCCGCTCTGCGGCTGCATTAAACAGCAGGATGCGGCGGTCCTCATCCGTGGTAATCACGGCATCTGAAACCGTGCTGATGATGCCGGAGAGCCGCGCCTCACTGTCTGTGGCCGCCTGGTAGGCCTGAATGTGGTCCAGGGCCCGTGCACACTGGTGCGCGAAGGTGGTGATGTACTCCTGATCGCTGGCGGTGAACGCCTGCTCGTCCGCGAAACTCAGGACCAGCCCCCCCAGGGCGTGACCGCCCACCACCAGCGGCACAGCCGCCAGCCGCTCGTGGGTGTGCTCCAGCACGCGGGCCACCAGCGGGTACTGGGCGCTGAGCTCCTGCCCTGTGAGGTACAGGGGACGCAGCGTCCGCACGGCGTCGGCAACTGGAATATGGGCGTCCAGCGGGAATGTCCGGAACTGTTCCAGGATGGACGGCGCGTAGCCCTGAGAGCCCACGGTTTCAAAGTGCCCGTCCCGGACCCGCAGCACCGTGCCCGCGTAGGCCCCCAAGCCCGTGCGCGCATGGTGCAGGATCAGGTCCGCCGCTTCCTCCTCGGTGTGCGCCTCGCTGAGCCGCGCGGTCATCGCATGCAGGGTGGCGGCGCGGTGCTGGGCTTCGCGCTCCTGGGTGATGTCGCGGTGAAACCCAATCCATTCCCGGATGTGGCCGTCCGCTTCCAGAACCGGTACCGCATTGACCCGCACGACACGGTATTGGCCCTGGTGGTGGCGCAGGCGATATTCGATCTGATAGGGCGCGCGCTCCTTTACGCCCTTGACGCACGCGTTCTGCGCGATGTGGCGGTCATCGGGATGAATGGCCTGCACCCAGCCCATGCCCCGGTACTCCTCCCACGTCTGCCCGGTGAACTGCGCCCATTGAGGCTGCGGCTCCACGAAGTGTGCATGGCCGTCCCGGGTCCAGACAATGCTGGTGGTGGCCGTGACCAGGGACTGAAAGCGTTCAGTCATCTGCCGCGTTTCCACCTGCGCCTGCACGCGCTGCAGCGTCAGCGCGCACTGATCTGCGAGGTGTTGGAGGAACTGCAGGTCCTCAGGATCGTTAGGCGGCTCCTCCTGGAAGGTAAACACCAGGACCCCCGTGACTTCAAGATCCGTCTTCAGGGGCATGACGACCACAGCGGCCCCCGGATAGGCCTGCGGCAGCAGCGCCTCTGGATAGCGCTCGGCCAGTTCAGCCGCGCTGACCAGGGAGGCCTCCCCGGTTCGCAGGACATCGGCCACTGGCAGATCGGCAGTCAGGGGAATGGTGCCCACCTGCGCCAGGGCGTCACCCAGGGCGCCGTTGGCACTCAGGGGCATCAGCTGATCACCCTGCCTCACAAAGACGAGGCCCGCGTGCGCGTCAAGCATGGTGAGGCCCTCGTGCAAGATGGCCTGGGCCACCTCTGCCGGGGTGATGGCCCGCGCCATGGCGGCCATGCCCGCGCTCAGGTGGGCCGCCCGCTGGGCCGCCCGTTGCAGCCGCCGCTCATTGTGGCGCTGCGCGCTCAGGTCACGCAGATAGGCTGTGAAGAAGGTGCCGGTGCTAATGGATACGGCGTGTACGGTCAGCTCACAGGGAAAGGTATGCCCGTCTTTGTGCAACGCCTCGAGTTCCAGGCGCTGGTTCAGGACGTGGGGTACGCCGGTCTGCAGATACCGCTCACGGCCGCGCTCGTGGGCCTCTCGGTACCTGGGGGGCACAATCAAGGCCGACAGATTGCGCCCCCTGGCTTCTGCGGCGGTGTACCCAAAGGTCCGCTCGGCCGCTGGGTTCCAGTCCACCACGAGCCCACGTTCATCAATGGTGATGACACTGTCCAGGGCGGCGGTCAGTGTGGCCGCCCGCAGCAACTGAACATCCTGCTCGCTCTGGATCATCGCCTTTCCACCTTGCTGACCACTCAGCATAGGGACCGGACATCACAGATGTATGACGGAGCCCCCAATGATCCCTGGTGCCTTTTCACATAGGCAGGGCGGGCGCGCCTGGTCATGGCTCAGGCCTGGCTGGGCAGGGGCCGCCCGTTCCCAGGCGTCTGGGTGCCACTCAGCCGTCTGCCGTCTCGGCGTCCAGCCGGAACGGCAGGTATTCGGGGCGCCAGAAGGCGCGCTGCACGGTGTCCAGCAGCGCCTCGTCACTCAGGCCGCGCAGGCTGAACTCGGTGGCCACGCCGTCGAGCAGGGCCTGACGGATGACGGCGGCGGCCACCTGCACGCTCGCGGCGCCCAGTTCAGACACCGGCGGGTAGATGCGCTCTGGCCAGTGGGCGGCGGTATAGGCTGCCAGCGCGGCGGCGGCGCTGGCGACCATCTCGTCGGTGATCTCGCGCACGCGGGCCAGCACCGCGCCAAAGCCCAGCCCAGGGAAGATAAAGGCGTTGTTGCCCTGACCAATTTCGTGCGTGACCCCGTCCAGCGTGACTGGCGCAAACGGACTGCCGGTGGCCACCATGGCCTGCCCGCCGGTCCAGCGCAGCAGGTCTTCGGGCAGGGCCTCGCTGTGGGCGGTGGGGTTGGACAGCGGGAAAATCAGCGGGCGCGGCGTGTTGGCCTGCGCCGCGCGCACCACCCCCTCGCCAAAGATGCCCGCCTGCCCCGACAGGCCCAGCAGCACGGTGGCTCCCGCTTCGCGGACCACACTTTCCAGGTCCAGCCCGGCCCACCCCGCCACCTGTTCCTTCGGGGTGGCCAGGGCCTGTTTGTAGGCCTCCATGGGCCGGTCGTCCACCAGCAGCCCGCGTGAGTCCAGCACGTACACGCGCCGGGCGATCTCCGCCGGGCTCAGCCCCTCGCGCCGCAGGCCCTCGCGCATGGCGGTGGCCACCCCGGCGCCCCCGGCCCCTGCCCCGTGCACCACGATCACCTGATCAGACAGGCGCTCGCCCTTGACCCGGCACGCACTGAGCACCCCGGCCAGCACCACGGCGCCTGTGCCCTGGATATCGTCGTTGAAGCTGGGCACCACCCGCCGGTAACGGGCCAGCACCTCAAAGGCCGCGTCCTTGGCAAAGTCCTCCCACTGGATAATCGCCTTGGGGTAGCGCTCCAGCGTGGCTTCCACGAAGCGGTCCAGGAAACTCAGGTAGGCGTCGCCGGTCAGGCGCTCGTGTTTGACGCCCAGGTAGCCGGGGTCCTCGCGCAGGTCCGCTCTGCCCGTGCCCACGTCCAGTTCCACCGGCAGGGTCTTGTCGGGGCCCACGCCGCCCGCCACCGTGTACAGCGAGAGCTTGCCAATGCTGATCGCCATGCCGCCAAAGCCCTGGTCCCCAATGCCCAGAATCGCGCTGGAGTCGGTCGCCACGATAATCCGCACGTCGTTCAGCGGCACGTTGGCCAGGGCCTGCGCCGCGCGGTCAATGGTGCGGGTGCTCAGGGTCAGGCCGCGCGGGTAGCGGTAGATGCGGCTGAATTCCTGCACGGCCAGTCCCACGGTGGGCGTGTACACCACCGGCAGCATCTCCTCGACATGGCGGGAGAGCAGCGCGTAGAACAGCACCTCGTTGCGGTCCTGCAGGTTGCGCAGAAACACATGTTTGTCCAGGGGCTCCGGGATAGCGCGGTACTCGGCATACTGCCGCTCGACCAGTTCGTCCAGTGTGTCGATCTGTGGGGCCAGCAGGCCGTCCAGGCCCAGGGCCCGGCGCTCGGCCTCGGTAAAGGCCGTGCCCTTGTTCAGCAGCGGAAAGCGCAGCAGCGAAAAGCCCCGCACCAGGGGCCGCAGGTACAGCTGGCCCTCCGGGTCGCGGCGCACGTCGTAGTGGTCGGTCAGCGGCAGGGGGGGACGGGTCACGGGCGGGCCTCCAGGGTCAGGGGATGGCGGTTCATGTCCTTGTAAAGCAGATATTTGGTCCAGTCGCGCCCCAGCGCGCCGTACCACTGCGGGCAGTGCGCGCCCATCCAGATCACGTCGCCGGCCTGCACCGGGTGGTAGTGGTCCTGCAGCTTGTACAGCCCCTCGCCGGACAGCATCAGCAGGCCGTGTTCCATGTAGTGCATCTCGGTGTAGGGCAGCGTGGCCCCCGGCGCAAAGGACATGGTGCTCATCATGAAATCGAAGCGGGGGTCATCGGGCAGCAGCTTGCGCGCAATCAGGCGCTCGTCGCCCTCAAAGGGCGCGCCCGGGTTGTCCTGCTCATTGCCCCAGCACACCGGCGGCGGCGGGGTACCGGGGGCTGGCTCGTAGGGCTTTTCAAACACGGCCACGCGGCTGGGCGTCTGGGCGCGCAGCGTGTGTGCCGCGCCCGCCGGCAAGAACACATGGTCCGACGGGCCCAGGGTGCGCGTCTCGCCCTCCACCTGCACGTCCAGGTTCCCCTCTAAGACAAACACGAAGCGCTGAAAGCCGTGCTCGCTCTCCCGGGCCTGGGCGCCCGCCGGCAGCTCGGCGGTGTACTGCATGAAACGCGCCCCCAGGCCCATCACCGGGGCAATGTGCAGGGTGACCGCGCAGCCCGGCCACTCGGCCAGGGCGGTGCGCACGAAGGTGTCGGGGGTCAGGACCGCGTGTGAAGGGTGCAGGGCCGAGCGGGTCACGCCAAGGTGCTTCATGGGCCTCCAGCGGGGGTGAGAGAGGGGGCGGGGTCCAGTGGGGCTGGGGTCAGCAGCTGCCCGCGCCCGTCGCCAAACCACGCCCCCTGGTCGGTGAGGCGGTAGACGGGCTGGCCGCGCAGATAGGTGGCCTGCACGCGGCCCCGGAAACGCTCGCCCCGGTAGGGGTTGCCCCTGTGGCGGTCGTGCAGGTCGGTCAAGGTAAAGGGCTCGTCCAGTCGCACCAGCGCAAAGTCGGCGTCGTGGCCCACCCGCAGGGCGCCCTTGCGCGCCAGTCCAAAGCGCCGCGCTGGGTGCAGGGCACTGACCGCCGCCAGCAGGGCCAGCGGTACGTCCCGGCGCCAGTGGCCGTCCTCAAGCAGCACGTTCAGGGTGGACTGCGCCCCACTGATGCCGCCCCACAGGGCGAAAAAGTCGTCGCCCGTCTTCAGGTCCGGGGGGGCCGGCGAGTGATCCGAGCCCACGGTGTCAATCTGCCCGGCCTTCAGGGCGGCCCACAGGGCTTCTCGCTCGCTGGCCGGGCGCAGCGGCGGCGCGCACTTGAGCAGCGGTCCGGCGCGCTCCACGTCTTCGTCCGTGAAGTGCAGGTAGTGCGGGCAGGTTTCGGCCGTCACGTCCACGCCCCGGGCACGCGCCTCGGCGGCCAGCAGCGCGGCGCGCGCCGTGCTGAGGTGCACCAGATGCAGCGCCGCGCCCGTTTCCTCGGCAAACAGCAGCGCGCGCGACACCGCCTCGGCCTCGGTGATCGGCGGGCGCGAGGCGAGGTAATCGCGCGCGCCGTGGTGGCCCGCCGCCTGCGCGGCCTGGGCCAGTGCGCGGGTGAGGGGATCACTCTCGGCGTGGGTGGCGACCACCCGGCCCAGGCGCTTGGCCGCGCGCATGCCCTCGTACAGCGTGGCGTCGTCCGCGGCCGGGAACTCGTCCAGGCCGCTGTGGCTCATGAACGCCTTGAAGCCCACCACGCCGCACGCAGCCAGATCATCCAGTTCGCTCAGGTTCAGCGGGGTCAGGCCCCCCCACAGGCCAAAATCCAGCCGCGAGTGCGCCTCGCCCGCCGCCCGCTTGGCCTGGAAGGCCGCGCGGTTCAGCACCGGCGGGCTGGAATTGAGCGGCATGTCCAGAAAGCTGGTGGCCCCGCCCGCCGCCAGCGCCCGGGTGCCGGTGTCAAAGCCTTCCCAGTGGGTGCGTCCGGGTTCGTTCAGGTGCACGTGGGCGTCCACCACCCCGGGAAAGACGTGCAGGCCCCGGGCATCCACCTCCTGGCGTGCCGGGGCGTAAACCTCCAGCGCCAGACTCACGATCTGGCCGTCCCGCACCCCCAGGTCGGCCGGCATGGGGCCGCTGGGCGTGACCAGGGTGCCGCCCCGAATCAGCAGGTCCAGGCTCATGCGCCGTGCTCCCCGGCCCCATGCTGCCCGGCCAGCGCCAGCACCGCGCGCACCGCCACGCGCAGGGCGGCGTCCACGTCCTCTAGGTTCACCGTTTCGTCCGGGTGGTGGCTCAGGGCATTCGGTGAGCGCAGAAACAGCATGGCGGCGGGCATCCGCGTGGCCAGCACCATCGCGTCGTGGCCCGCGCCGCTGGGCAGGTCCGGGGCGTTCAGGCCCTCGGCCGCCGCCGCGCGCTGTAGGGCGGCGCGCAGGCCGGGGTTCATAGGCACGGCGGGCTGGGTCATGGTTTCGGTGACGGTCAGGGTTACGCCACGTTCGGCGGCCAGGGCGTGGGCCTGGGCCAGCAGGGTTTTCAGGGCCTCCTGGCGCGCGGCGTCCTGCTCATGGCGGATATCCAGGGTGGCGTGCGTTGCTCCCGGAATCACGTTGATGGCGCCGGGGTGGGCGCTCAGCATCCCTACGGTGGCCACCAGCCCCGGCGTAGCGCGCGCCAGCTCCTCGGCGGCCACCACGAAGCGCGCGGCGGCGGCCAGGGCGTCTCTGCGGTGCGCCATCGGTGTGGTGCCCGCGTGCGCGGCCTGCCCGGCGAAGTCCAGCCGCAGGCGGTTTTGCCCGGCAATCGCCGTGACCACCCCCAGCGGCGCGCCCGCCGCCTGCAGCACCGGCCCCTGCTCAATGTGCAGTTCCAGGAAGCCCAGGGCCGGCCCGCGCACTTCGGCCTCTGGCAGCTCGGCAGGGGTCAGGCCGTACGCCTCCAGGGCCCCGCGCACGCTGATCCCCTGCGCGTCCTGGCGGTCCAGCAGGTCATCCAGGGTGCCCACCAGGGCCCGGCTGCCAATGAATGGCACGCCGAAGCGCACCCCTTCTTCTTCGCTAAAGGCCAGCAGTTCCAGGGCAAAGGGCAGCGGCGTGCCGCGCAGGGCCTCGGCCACCGCGTAGGCCAGGGTCACGCCCAGCACGCCGTCGTAGGCGCCGGCATTCGGCACGGTGTCCACATGCGAGCCCAGGTACAGGGTGGGCGACTCCGGGGTGGGCCCTTCGCGGCGCGCGCGCAGGTTGCCGGCGGCGTCCAGGCGCACGTTCAGGCCCAGGTCGTGGGCCCAGGCGCTCAAGTACGCCGTGACCTCGCGGCTCTGGGGACACAGAAAGGTGCGGGTGATCTCGCCGGGGGTTTCGGTGAAGCGGGCCAGTTCGGCGCAGGCCGCCAGCGCCCGGCGCGCCAGGGGGCCCAGGTCGGCAACAGGGGACAGGTGATCATGATGGGGGGCGGTCAAGGGGGGCCTCCGGGGCACGCAGGCCCGGCCCACACAGGCCCAGCACCTGGGCCTCGTGGGGAAAGTAGGCGGGGGGCGTGGGCGAGAGCACCAGATGGTCCAGCAACTGGGCTTCGGGGGACAGGTCCGGGGTCAGGCGGCGGCGCAGGGCGAGGTAGGCGCCCGGGGTCAGGGGGCGGCCGTCCTGAAGCGGGGCCTGCACCCGCACCCACTGGCCCAGCAGCGCGCGGGCCAGTTCGGCGGTGGCGGTGTCTTCCAGTCGCCCCGCGCGCTCCACAACCCCCTGCCCAGCGAACCACGCGCGGAACACCGCCAGGGCCAGGGCCGCCGTGTCCTCTACCTCGGCGGGGTCCAGCGGGCCAGGGTCGGGCAGGGCCAGCAGGCGCGCTGGGGTAACAGGGTTCAGGGGGAGAGGCGCCGTGGCCGCTGTTGCCAGCCCCGCACGCACCGCCCCAATCAGGTCGGGGCGGCCGGCCCACGCGCCCACAAAGCCCTGGGCCGCTTCCCGCGCCTTGTCGGCCTGCACGGCGGCCAGAGCCGGGCCAGGGTCGCGGGAGTCCGGGCTCAGCGCCGCCGTGCCGCCCACCGCCTGCGCGCCGCGCGCCTGGCACACGGCGACCAGAGCCTCGGCGTAGGCGCGCATGGCGTCCACGTCCATGCCCAGCCCGGAGCGGGGCGGCAGCGGGCCGGGCCAGGTGGGGCCCACCGTTTTCACCACGCTGAACACGTAGTCCCAGCGTCCGGCGTTCAGGCCATACGCCCAGTCGCGCAGTTCGGAGAGCAGGCGGTCGGCGGCCAGCAGCCCCGGCCACGTTTCAATCTGCAGGCACACGCGCAGGGTGCCGCTCGGCAGGCCCAGGTGCGCCTCGGCCGTGCGCAGGGCCAGCGCCCACGCCTGAGCCTGGGCCACCGTTTCCAGCTTGGGCAGGTACAGGTGCGGCACGCGGCCAGGAAGCGCCGTCAGCAGCGCCGCCAGATCGCACAGGGCCGCGCGGGCGGGCCTGCCACCGAACGTCAGCCCTGGCTGCCGGGCATACAGCGCCCGGGGCCGGGCCAGCCACGACCCGGGCGAGGTCAGCGCCCCCGGCAGCGCCCCGTAAGCGGCGGCCACGTTGGCGGGGGTGGGCGCAAAGGTATCGTCGAAGTCCAGCACCACGGCGTCGGCGTCGCTGCCCAGGGCGGCGGCCAGGGCCGCTTGGTCGCTGGCCTCCACGATCAGTTCGGCGCGGCCGGCCTTCAGGTCCGGGGGCGCGGGGGCCGCGCAGTAAGGGGGTGGGGAAGAGGGCGGCGTGGCCGGGGCCGCCGCGTCCACTTCAGGCCAGTGCGCCGCCAGCGCCTCGTGTAGCCGGGCGGCCAGGGCGTGGGCGGCGGGGGACAGCGGCCCGTTCAGGGGGGCCCCGGGCGGTCAGCTGGGGTCATGCGGCGCAGCATAATACGGCCGCCGCCTGGGGCGGGCGGATCGGTGCATTCCGGGCCCCGGGCCGGCCACCCGGATATCAGGCTGCCTTCGCGGCGGTGAGGGCTTATTCTGCGGCGCCCTCTGTGGCCTCAGGCCCTGTGCCGCCCGGCTCGGCGAACAGCGCCACAAAGAGGTCGACCAGTTGCGGATCAAAGTGGCGGCCCCGCTGGGCGCGCAGTTCGGCCAGCGCCGCCTGGGCCGACCACGCCGGCTTGTAAGGGCGCGCGTGGGTCAGGGCGTCATACACGTCGCACACCGCAAAGATCCGCGCGAGCAGCGGAATGGCCTCGCCGCTGAGCCCCAGGGGATAGCCGCTGCCATCCCAGCGCTCGTGGTGATGCCGGATCACGTTCAGGGCCTCAGGGGGCAGGGTGGGCATGCGCGAGGCGATCTCGTAGCCGTTCTGGGCGTGGGTCTGCATCAGGGCCCACTCCTCTGCATCCAGGCGCCCGGGTTTGAGCAGCACCGCGTCGGGAATGGTGAGTTTGCCCAGGTCGTGCAGGCTGGCGCCGTGGCGCAGGGCGTCCAACAGCTCTGCGTCCAGCCCCAGCGCCGCGCCTATCGCCAGACTGCGCTGTGTGACGCGTAAGGTGTGCCCTGACGTTTCCAGATCGCGGGCTTCCAGCGCAATGCCCAGGCCCAGCAGGCTCCCTTCCAGCGTGGCCCGGAGGCTAACATTCATCGCTTCGAGTTCCTGCTGTGCCCGTTTGAGCTCGGTGATGTCGGCAATCACCGCCACCACCGAGTCAGGAGTACCCGACTGACTGGGCAGCAGAGCGACGCGGGAACGCGACCAGACGATTTCTCCGTCGGCGCGCAGGTAACGTTTGTCCAGCACCGCCAGAGGTGTGGCGCCCGTGATGACCTGCTGCAGCGCGCCGACGGTGCGCGCAATGTCGTCGGGATGGGTGACGGTGGTGACCTGCTCACCCACCAGGGAGGCCGCCGAAAGGCCGAAAAAAGCCGCCCCGTTGGCATTGATGCGCCGGATCACGCCCTGGAAATCAATCTCCAGCAGCCCCACACCGGCGTGCTCGAACAGCAGCTGGTAATCCGAAACAGTGGTGGGGCCGGGGCGCTGCGCAGACATGGCTTGTGCCTAGGGTAGGGTCGGCCTTCTCTCGGGCTTCTGACAGCCAGCGGCCTTTGCCTGGGCGAAAGGCAGGCCGTTGTGGCCCCGGGCGCGCTAGGCCGTCCAGCCCAGGCGCGCCCCGATGCGCCCGGCCGCTGCCAGCGTGGCGTTCAGAAAGGCGGGCAACTGCTCCGGGCTCAGGCGCGCGGTGGGCGCCGAAACACTCAGGGCTGCCCAGACCTCGCCGCCCGCGCCGTACACCGGCACCGCCACGCAGCGCACGCCCAGTTCGCGCTCCTGTTCGTCCAGGGCGTAGCCGTCGCGGCGCACCTTGTCCAGTTCGTCCAGCACGGCGGCCGGGTCGGTCAGCGTGTGGGGCGTGTAGGCGCTCAGGGGGCCAGTGCCCAGGGCGTCGCGCACCTCGTCGTCGGGGCGCGAGGCCAGCAGCACCTTGCCCACCCCGGACGCGTGCAGCGGCGCCCCGGAGCCGGGCTGCGTGAACATGCGCACCAGCTGCGGCCCCTGCACCTGATGCACGTAAGCGGCTTCCAGGCGCCCTCCGCCCAGCGGGCGCAGCACCGCGAGGTTGGCGCTCTCGTTCAGCTCTGCAACCAGCGCGCGCATCTCGGCCTCGGCGGCGCCCACCAGTGAGCGCGCGGCAGTAAAGGCCGAGCCCACCTGAAAGGCGCGCAGCCCCACCCGGTACAGTCCCGAGGCCTCATCCCAGTCGGCGTAGCCCTGCTGGCGCAGGGTGTCGAGCAGCCGCGAGGCGGTGCTGGCAGAAAGTCCGGCGGCGCGGGCCACCGCCGAGAGGGGGGCCTCGCCCAGTTGGGCCAGGGCCCACAGCACGCCCAGGCCGCGCTCCAGGGTGCGCACGCTGCTGGGCGCCTCGGCGCCCCGGGCTCGCCCGCCCCGGGGGCGCGCCGGGCCGCTCAGGGCAGCACCTCGTAGCCCGGCAGGGTCAGGAACTCCACCAGCGGCGTGCGGGTGGCGGCCTCGCGGAACAGGCGCGCGGCGTCCTCAAAGGCGGCGCCCAGCTGGGCGGCCTCGTCGTCGTACAGGGCGTCCCATAACTCCTCGGTCAGCACGCGGCCGTCGTCCAGGGTCACGCGGTGCTGGCGCCACTGCCACAGCTGCGCCCGCGAAATCTCGGCGGTGGCGGCGTCTTCCATCAGGTTGTGAATGGGCACCGCGCCCGCCCCGCGCAGCCACGCGGCGAGGTACTGCACACCCACGTTCACGTTCAGGCGCACGCCCGCTTCGGTCACGGTGCCGTCCGGGGGGGTCAGCAGGTCGGCGGCTGTGACCACCAGTGCCCGCTGCTTGTCACTGCTGATCTGGTTGGGGCCGGTCATCAGGCGGTCAAAGACCTCGGTGGCCAGTTCCACCATGCCGGGGTGCGCCACCCAGGTGCCGTCGTGGCCGTTGACCGCTTCGCGCTCCTTGTCGGTGCGCACCTGCTCGAAGGCCGCGCGGTTTTTCTCCTCGTCGTTCTTGACCGGAATAAACGCGCTCATGCCGCCAATCGCCGGGGCGCCGCGCTTGTGGCAGGTCTGGATGGCCAGTTTGGAGTAGGCGGTCATCATGGGCACCGCCATCGTGACCTTGGCGCGGTCCGGCAGGATCCGGTCCGGGTGGGCACGCAGCTTCTTGATGTAGCTGAAGATGTAGTCCCAGCGCCCGCAGTTCAGCCCGGCCGAGTGCTCGCGCAGTTCGTACAGAATCTCATCCATCTCGAAAGCGGCCAGAATCGTCTCGATCAGCACGGTGGCCCGGATGGTGCCGCGCGGCAGGCCCAGAGCCTCCTGGGCGTACAGGAACACGTCGTTCCACAGGCGGGCTTCCCTGTGGCTTTCCAACTTGGGCAGGTAGAAGTACGGCCCACTGCCGCGCGAAAGCAGTTCATTGGCGTTGTGCCAGAAGTACAGCCCGAAGTCGAAGAAGGCGCCGTACAGCGTCTCACCGTCCACCTGCACATGCTTTTCCGGCAGGTGCCAGCCGCGCGGGCGCACCAGCAGCACCGCCGTGCGGTCGTTCAGGCGGTAGCTCTTGCCATTCTGCTCCAGGCTGATGGTCCGGCGCACCGCGTCGCGCAGGTTCACCTGCCCGCTGACCACGTTCTCCCAGGTGGGGCTGCTGGCGTCTTCAAAGTCGGCCATGAACACCCGCGCGCCGCTGTTCAGGGCGTTGATGATCATCTTGCGGTCCACCGGCCCGGTGATTTCCACCCGGCGGTCCTGCAGGTCGGCTGGCAACGGGGCCACCTGCCAGTCCCCGGCGCGGATGTGCGCGGTGTCGGGCAGAAAGTCGGGCAGTTCGCCCGCGTCCAGCCGGGCCTGCCGGGCTTCGCGCTCGGCCAGCAGCGCGCGGCGCTGGCCCTCAAAGCGGCGGTGCAGTTCGGCCACGAAAGCCAGGGCCTCGGGCGTCAGGATCTCGCGCTGAGCGTCCGTGAGGGGGGCGGAGATGGTCAGGCCGGCGGGCAGGGTCTGGGTCATGGGGGCTCCTGGGACGACTGGGGATTTTCAAAGGATGAACTTCGCTTTTCAGCCTACGAAAAAGAGGCGCCGTGTGACGAGGGTCAGGGCGTTCCTGCCGGGGGGACAGGGCCCTGACTCTTCTGGAGAAGGGCGGAGGGGCCTTTCTCAGAAGCCCTCCCCCAGATCAGAGCGTATTCATCCCCGGCCGAGCCTGCACCGAAACGCCTTCCAGCACGAATTCGCGCGTGGTGCCGCTGGCCCGGAAGCCCAGGTGGCCCCCGGGCGCAAAGGTCAGGCTCTGCACCCCGTGAAGGTCGAACAGAGTGCCCACTGCCCGCACGAAGGGTTCAATGGCCTCGCTGGTTCTGGGGCCGTCCGTGAAGTGGGCCTGCGCGGCGAGGACCCCGTAAGCCTGCGCCGCCGCGCGGTGCTCGGCGGGCGACAGAAAGTCGAAGGTCAGGTCACTCGTGACAAACGGCCCGGGGGCGGTCAGGCCCAGGTGGCCGCCCGCAGGACCGGCCTGGAGGCTGCTCAGGCCGTGCTCAACCATCAGCTGCAGCAGGGCGTGCACCAGGCGCGTGGCCTGCGCGGCGGTCAGTGGGGGGTGGTTGGTCATGCGGGCAGCTTACGGGAAGGCGGTGACGGGCTCGGGTTGGCGGTGGGCAGGGCTGGCTGACCCTCTGTTCACAACGGGCGGGTGGCCCCCGGCGCCGAAGGGCGCGTCAGCTCCATGATCTCGCCGTCTTCCGGGACCAGCAGGCGGGAGCCCAGGCCGGCCTGCTGCGCGGCGGCGCGCAATGCGTGGCGCGTGACCGTCATGTGGTCATAGGCCTCCAGATGCACGGCCACCACCGTGGCCTGGGGCGCGGCGGCGGCCAGCGCCAGGGTCTGCGCCGTGTCCATGATGATCAGCGTGTCCTGCAACTGGGCGCCGCCAGAGTGCGTCACGATCACATCGGGCGCAGCGGTGTCGATCTGGGCGCGCACCTCGTCGGTCCAGATGGTGTCGCCCGCGAGGTACAGCGTGGGTTCGCCCGGCGCGCGCAGCACGAAGCCGCTGACCTCGCCCATCGCCTGCCCCACCCGGCCGGTGCCGTGGGTGCCGCCTGTGCGCGTGAAGTGAATCCCGTTCCACTGCGTGTCGTGGTGCAGCGCCTGGACCGCCGTGAAGCCAGCGGCCTGCAGGCGCGCGGCGTCCCCTGGCTGGGCCAGCAGAGGCAGCTGCAGGGGCAGTCGCGGCGGCGTCAGGTCCATGTGGTCGGGGTGCAGGTGCGACACCAGCGCCAGTTCTGCGCCGCGCACCACCTCGTCGGCGGGCAGCGGCAGGGGCACGGTGGGGTTCAGGCTGCGGCCCGCGAGGCTGGGCTGGGTATGCGGCTCTGCCAGAAAGGGGTCCACCAGCAGGGTGTGGCCGGCGTAGGTCAGGCGCAGGGTGGCGTTGCGGATCAGGTGCAGCTGCATCAAGGCTCCAGGGAACAGGTCACCCACACCGGGCAGGCCCGGGTGAGTCGAGTGGCAAGGGGGGTTCAGGGCCGCTGGGCGGGGGGTGGCGCCAGCTCGTCAAAAGCGCGCGCCTGCTGCGCCAGCTTGTCGCGCAGGCGCTGCAGGGCCAGCAACTGCGCGTCCAGGGCGGCCAGTTTGCGGGCGTAAAAGGCCGACATCTCTGGCGGCGGTGGCTGGTCGGTGGGATGACCGCCCCCGAAACACGGCGCCCAGCGGCGGATCTCGTCGAGGGTAAAGCCCACGCTTAAAAAGAGCTGAATGAGCCGCACCCGTTCAATGTCCTGCGGCGTGAACAGCCGGTAGTGGTTGTCTGCCCGCGCCGCCGTGAGGAGCCCCAACTGGTCGTAGTGCCGCACTGCGCGGACACTCACGCCCGCCGCGCGGGCCAGCTGACCAATCTGAAGCGTCTCCACGGGCCCAGCCTAAACCCTGACATTGGCGGCAGGGTCAAGGGGGCGGGGGAGCGGCTCAAGCACAGATTGAGCAACAACAGGATTCAGGACCCCTGCTCTGGTCAGGCAAGGAACAGGCAGGCTGCTCTTTTCCTGGCGTTCTGCTCTCGGTCTTCCTCAGCGTAAGCCAGCAACTTTGGGGTCTGGGCGCCCACTGGCAGCGGTCTTCCGTTCCACCCAGGGGAGGAACGCACCCCCCTCAACGCCACGCCAACCCCTGTCTGTGGCGGTCACTCGCGCCGCTCGAACCACATAACCTGAAGGGTTCACCCTCAAGTCATGTGATGACCGCTCTGGGTGCTGGATCACCGAGCCAGTTTCAGCAGCCTCACGAGGTCGGCAGGCGTTTCCCCCCGGGCCTGACACTGCGCCACGTAGGTCTCCAGAATCACGTCTCCGGTGGCCTCCAGGGCACTTCTCGCACTGGCGTACAGACTCATTACCTCAACACAGTTCTTTTCTTCCTCAACCATCTTCTGTAGGCCCCGAATCTGCCCTTCCAGGCGGCGCAGCCGGTTGAGAATTTTCGTTTTTTCAGCTTCATGGTCACTCACAGGGACAGGCGCAGTCATAGTTTGAGTATACCCCCTCCCCCTATTTGACAGGATAGGGGGAGGGGGTATACCTTCCTGGCATGTACTTCAAACGCTTCTACGACACGGACCTGGCCCAGGCGTCTTACCTGCTCGGCTGCCAGAAGACCGGCGAATGTCTGGTCGTGGACCCCGTGCGCGACATTGCGCAGTACCTTGACGAGGCCAACCGCCAGAAGCTGCGCGTGACACACGTCACCGAGACGCACATCCACGCCGACTACCTCTCCGGCAGCCGCGAGCTGGCGCAGGCCACGGGCGCGCAGCTGCTGCTCTCTGGCGAGGGCAGCGACGGCTGGCAGTACACGTACGAGGGGTCCAATCCGGTCAAGCTCCGTGACGGCGACCGCTTCATGGTGGGGAACGTCCGCATTCAGGCTGTTCACACGCCCGGCCACACCCCGGAACACCTGAGCTTTCTGGTGACCGATACTCCCCGGGGCGACATACCGAGCATGATCCTGACCGGCGACTTCGTCTTTGTTGGCGACCTGGGGCGCCCGGACCTGCTTGACGAGGCAGCCGGCGCCCAGGACACCCGCTTCATCGGCGCGCGGCAGATGTTCGCCTCGCTGCGCGACAAGTTTCTGACGCTGCCCGACTACGTGCAGGTCTGGCCGGGTCACGGCTCTGGCAGTGCCTGCGGCAAGGCGCTCGGCGCGGTGCCGACCACCACGGTGGGGTACGAGCGGGCGCTGAGCTGGTGGGGCCAGTTGGTGGCGCAGGGCAATGAGGACGCCTTCACCCAGCAGCTGCTCTCTGGGCAGCCTGACGCTCCGCTGTACTACGGGCGCATGAAGACCGAAAACCGCGATGGTCCGGCCCTGCTGGGTAAGGTGCAGCCATTGGCCGAACTGAGCACCGAGGCCGTGAAGGCGAAGTTGGCCGCTGGTGCCCGCTTGATCGACACCCGCACGAAAGAATCGCACCAGGCCGCCGCGCCTGTGGGGAGCGTCAACATTCCCGACGGCGGCACGCTGGAGACGTGGGCGGGCTGGCTGCTGACCCCGGACCGCGAGTTCATCCTGCTGGCACCCAGGGACCGCGCCGAAGATCTTCGCCGGAAGCTGTGGATGGTGGGTCTGGACCACGTGATCGGCTTTCTTGCCAGCGCCGAGGGCCTGGAGACCGTCTCTGCTCAGCCTATCCCCGCGACCGAGCTGGACTCGCATCCCAAGGCCCTGATTCTGGACGTGCGGGCGAAGACGGAGTACGAGGAAGGCCATATCCCCGGTGCGCGGCAACTGCACGCTGGACGCCTTCCCTGGCGCCTGGACACCCTCCCGCGAGACCGCGAAATCATCGTGCACTGCCAGGGCGGGGCCCGCAGCGCGACCGCCGCCAGTCTGCTGCGCGCTGAGGGCTTCAACGTGCTGGAACTTGCCGGAGGCTACGACGCCTGGGCGAAGACACAAAACACCTGACCCTCACCTGGCGGAGGCGGCCTGAAGGGCGCCGCCTCCGCTGCTGTTGAAAGGAGCTGAGCATGACCTACCAAGACATTTTCACGACTGAACTCGACGGCAAGAAGCGTCACGGCGCTCGGCTGATCGACGTGCGCGAGCGCGAAGAGTATGTCGCCGGGTATATCCCCGATGCCGTCAATCTTCCCCTGAGCGAACTTGTCGGCCGTGAGGCCGAAATCGGGCCGAAGACTGTGCTGGTCTGCGCCAGCGGCAACCGGTCCTCGCAGGCCGCAGCTTATCTGGCTTCCCAGGGCAAGACGGATCTGATGAATCTTTCGGGCGGCATGGCGGCCTGGAGACGTGAGGGCCGCGCCGTCCACCAGGGCGAGCAGCCATGATCTTCGCCTGGATCGGCGCGGCGCTGATTGGGCTGAGTCTCGGCCTGCTGGGCTCCGGCGGGTCCATCCTGACGGTACCGGTGCTGGTCTACCTGGTCGGCGAGCCGGAGAAGCTGGCGATTGCCGAATCGCTCGCCATCGTGGGTGGCATCAGCTTGATTGGCGCGGTGCCCTACGCACTGAGGCGGCAGATTGACTGGCGCAGCGTGCTCTGGTTCGGTCTTCCCGGCGTCGTGGGCACGTATCTGGGCGCCGCGCTGAGCGTGTACCTCAGCGGCGTGGTGCAACTGCTGCTCTTCGCGGCGGTGATGCTGCTGGCCGCCGTGATGATGTTTCGGCCAAGTCGTCCCCACCCAGAAGGCCAGCCGGCGCATCACCGCTCGCCCGTCAAGATCGGCGCCGAGGGGTTAGGCGTCGGTGTCCTGACCGGCCTGGTGGGGGTCGGCGGCGGGTTTCTGATCATCCCGGCGCTGGTGCTGCTGGGCGGCCTCCCCATGGGCCTCGCGGTGGGGACCAGCCTGATGATCATCGCCGCCAAGAGCTTTGCGGGCTTCTTCAAGTACGTGCACGTGCTGGCCGAGCAGCACCTGCCTGTGAACTGGACCCTGATTCTGGTCTTCACCGTCATCGGCATCCTGGGCAGCTTTCTGGGGGCGCGCCTGGGCAAGACGCTGTCCAACGACAGCCTCAAAAAGGGGTTCGCCGGATTTCTGGTCGTGATGGGCGTGTCTGTCCTGGCCACCAACGTGCCCAAGGTGCTGAACCCGCCTCCTGCCGCTGAAGTGCACGTGCGGCACTGAAGCGTTCCCACACCCCTCCTATTCAAGCCGCGACCTCCCGGCGCGGCTGTTCCTTTTCCGAGGTTTTTGCCCTATGACTGAACTGCTTGACCTTCTCCGCTCGCCCTGGCCCTGGTATGTGGGCGGCCCCCTGATCGGGCTGACGGTGCCCCTGCTGCTGTGGCTGGGCAACAAGGGCCTCGGGATCTCTGCCAATTTGCGGCATGCCTGTGTGATCCTGCTGCCCGAGACCGCCAAGCCCGGCTTCTTCCGCTACGACTGGCGCCAGGAACGTTGGAACCTGATGTTTGCAGGCGGGCTGATTCTGGGGGGCAGCGTGGCCGGTGTCCTGCTGGCCAACCCAGAACCCAGCCGCCTGAGTGCCGCTGGCATGGAGTCAGTTCAGGCACTGGGCGTGCAGGTGCGTCCTGGCCTGATGCCCGCTGAGCTGACCGAGCTGTCTAACCCCGGCGTGTGGCTGCTCCTGGCCTCCTCTGGTCTGCTGGTGGGCTTCGGCGCCCGGTATGGGGGCGGCTGCACGTCCGGCCACGCGATCACCGGGCTTTCCACCCTCCAAGGCCCTTCCTTGATCGCCACCGTCTCCTTTTTTGTGGGCGGCATCCTCAGCGCGAATGTCCTCCTGCCGCTCTTCATGACGGTGATTCGGTGACCAGTAGCCCTCATGTTCCTGGTGTTCACACCGGGCCTACCTCCACGGTCCGCACCGCAACTGGTCTGCTGGTCTACCTCATCGCGGGACTGTATTTCGGCGTGGTACTCGTCAAGAGCGAAGCGGCAAGCTGGTACCGCATTCAGGAAATGTTCCGCTTCGAGTCGTTCCACATGTATGGGCTCATCGGCTCGGCGGTGGCGACCGGAATGATCACGACCGCCCTGCTTCGCCGCAGTGGCGTGAAGAGCCGAGACGGCCAGACCATCAAAGTGACGCCCAAGGCCAAAGGCTGGCGGCGCTACGTCCTCGGTGGGCTGACCTTTGGGGTGGGCTGGGGCCTGGCAGGGGTCTGCCCAGGACCGATCTTGGTGCTCCTGGGCGCTGGGGTGTGGCCTATGCTGATCGTGCTGGCTTTTGCGCTGCTGGGGACGTACCTGTACGGCCGTCTGAAAGCCAGGCCGCCTCACTGAGAGCGGTCAGCGGAAGAGTTGAAGGGAGAGTGCGTGTTGAAAGCAGCCCTGGGCGCTAGAGGGGGTTGCGGCGGACCTCGTGGCGCGCGCCAAGGCGCGCTATGACATTAGAGGCATCGGTCCAGCCCGGCGAAACTCAAGCTCGCAGACACGGGCAGGGGACCACGATGCCGCTGCGTTTCAGATGGGTTGGCCCAATGAGCAGGGGACGTCTCCGCAGGGTCACATCTTCTACTTCTGGAAAAACGTACGGGAAAAGCGAGGAGATGACCTCATGGAGGTGCGGTTCCGGGAAGTGGCCTGATAAACCTGCGCCGGGAAGCACTTGTGCACCAAAGCCAAATTGTCCGGGCGCACATTGAATCTACGGGGGCAGGCGCAGCACGAACCGATTCGAGAGGGTCGGGCACTGGGGACCGACCGTCAATGCGGCAAGGTGTCCGCCAGGCGCGCCGGGCTTGAGGGCACACTTTAACTGGCGGTGCGCCTGCTGGGTCTGCGGCGGTCCAGGCATCGTGCGCAAGCCAGGGCCTATGTGCAGCCCGTGGCAACGACGGCGGCCATCAATCTGATGAAGATCGCCACGTGAAGAGAACGCGTCCCACGCCGGGGCACACGGACCTCACGCTTCGCTGCGCTCGAGCCCTGGACAGACCGATGAAATCAAACTGGAAGGGGCCCCCGCCAGGAGCCCCCGCTCGCCGCGTCTGCTTCCCCTCAGTCCGTGGCGGGGGACACCATGGGTTTCTCGAAGCCCACCTTCAGGGTGGGGTGCAGCCACGCGGCGGCGGCCAGGGCCAGCAGGCCGCCAATAATCAGGAAGATGCTCTGCAGCGGCAGCCACGCCAGCAGGGCGGCGGCGCCTGCATACCCCAGCGGCTGCACCGCACTGGACACCGAGGTCATCACGCCAAACGCCCGGCCCATCACCGCGTGTGGAATATGCAGTTGCGCCACCACGCTCAGCTGCACGTTCATCACGGCCGCACTCAGGCCCGCCAGGGCCAGCAGTGCCAGGGCCTGCCCCAGCGTGGCCGCCACACTCAGGCCCGCAATGGCCGCCGCAATGCCGAAAGTGCCGCCCACCAGCGCCAGCCACGGGCGCGGCACCCGGTAGGTGCTGAGCAGCAGCATGCCCACCAGCTGCCCCACCGAGATGCTGGCACTTAGGAAGCCGAATTCCCGCGCCCCCACACCCAGGCTGCGGGCAAAGGGCGCCAGGGTCACCTCCAGCGGAATCAGCACGAAGTTCAGCAGCAGGCTCACGGCGAAGGTCCAGAACAAGAGCGGATTGCTCCAGATCACCTTCAGGCCCGCACGCAGGCCCTCGCTGGGGGGCGCTTCGCCCTCGGGCGTGGCGGCCGGTGTCACCGTGGGTTCCGGCACGGTGGCCAGGGTGGCGATGGCCCCTACCAGCAGCCCCGCGCCGATCAAGAGCGCCCCGTGCACGCCCACAAAGCCGGTGGCGGCCCCGGCCAGCGCGTAGCCACTCAGGCTGGCGAGGCTGCCCGTCAGGCTCATCATGGCGTTGCCCTGCTGGTAGACCTCGCGCGGAATGGTCAGCGGCACCAGCACCGACGAAGCCGGGCCGCGCAGCGCCGCCACGAAACTGGTCACGGCCAGCAGCGGGAACACATAAGCCACCTGCAACTGCCCGGTCAGCACCAGGGCGGCCATCAGCACCAGCAGCAGGGCGTCCACCACATAGGTCGCCTGAATCAGCAGCCGCTTGCGCCAGCGGTCGGCCAGCACCCCGCCGATGGGCGCGGCAATCAGGCCGGCCAGGGCACTGACCAGCCCCACCGAAGCGATCATGGCCCCCGAGCCGGTTTCTTCCAGCACCCACCACATGATGGGCACGTTGTAAAAGCCCCCGGTCAGCGCCGAAAAGAGGCGCGTGAGCAGGATGGCGCGGAAGCGCGCGTTGCGGATGGGATGTGCTGTGCCTGTCATGTCAGTCCTCCGTCCAGCCCGCCAGAAAGAACGAGAGCTTCACGTCGCCGCCTTCCTGCTGCAGCCCCTCAATCTCCTCGCGCAGCGCCTGCAGGCGGTCCATGATTCCGGCGGCGCGCTCGCGCGGCACGCACACGCTGACCATGCCCGCCGCGCTGGGCAGCCCGTTGTAGGCCGCCAGGGTCAGCCCGCGCTCGGTTTCGTGAAAGGCCAGCCCCAGGGCGCGTTCGTCGCGCACCCGCACAGCGCCTTCGGGCAGGCGGTAGACCCGCTCAATGTGGTGGCCCACCCGGTCGGTGCCGGTTTCGCACACCAGCCCGTGTTCCTGCAGGTGGTTGAGGTTGCGCACGATGGTCGCCACCGGGCGCCCCAGGCGCGTGGCCACCGCCCGCGCGGTGCTGGGCCCGTCTAGCAGCGAGGTAAAGGTGCGCCACAGCCCCTCTTCCATCTGAAGTCCGCCTGCTGCCATCCCGGTCACGCGACCACCTCCAACAGTTCTGCGAGTTCCGTGTCACTCATGCCGATGCCCACCAGCGCCATCTGCTGCGTACTCAGGTAACCGGCGGCGGCCTGCACGTCCTGCACGCTCACCTGCCGGTACATGCGCGCGGCGCGGGTGGGGAAATACACCTCATCGTTCAGCCAGTGTTGCGCCAGCTTGGTCGCCAGCCCCGGGCCCTCGGATTCCTGCAGCGCGCGCAGGGCAAAGGATTCGCGCGTTTCGTCGGTTTCCTCATGGCCGGGCGGGTGGGTCTGCAGTTCGGCCATCAGCTCGTTCAGGTGCCCAAAGGCCTCATTCACCCGTTCGCGGGCCAGGTCCATCGCCATGAACAGGTAGCCGCTGCGCCGCCAGTGCGAGCTGCCGCCCTGCGCGGCGTACACCAGCCCCAGTTCCTCGCGCAGGCGCTGAAACATCCGCGAGCGCAGGCCGCCGCCCAGCAGCGCGGCGAAGACCTCGGTGGCGGGGCGGTCCGGGTCGCCCAGGGCCGGGCCCGGAAACGACAGGTACAGGGTCACGCGCTCGCTGCGGCTGGGCACCCCGATCAGGCGCGGCACGATTTCCACGGGGCGGTACTCACTGTGCAGCGGCGCGGCGTACCAGTCCTCAAAGTGCTCCTCGATCAGGCGCACCGCCGCGCTGTCCACCTTGCCGGCAATCACCAGCCGGGTGCGTTCGGGCGTGCAGGCGTCCAGGGCGCGCTGCTTCATCTGCTTGAGGTTCAGGCTAGACACGATCTCCGGCGAGCCCAGAATGGACATGCCGTAGGGCGGGGCGTACAGCGCTTCTTCCACCAGGGTCCACAGGAACTCGGGGCGATTGCGTTTGCGGTGAATCTCGTCCAGCACAATCTTGCGCTCGTGTTCCAGGGCCTGCTTGGTCACCTTGGGGTTACGCAGCACGTCGGCCACAAAGGCCATCACCCTGGGCAGATCGCGCGGCAGGCACGACAGGCCCAGCCGGGTGTGCTCCTTGCCGGTCCAGGCTTCCATGCGCGCGCCACTCTTGGCCAGCGCCTCCCACTGCTTGCCCTGGGTGCCGGTCAGGTTGTTCGGGTTGAACAGCAGGTGCTCCAGCAGGTGGCTGATGCCATTTTCGCCTTCGTCCTCGTCCTTGACGCCGTGGTCCAGATACGCGGCCAGATGAACCAGATGGGCGCCCGGACGCGGCGCGATCAGAAACCCCAGGCCATTGTCCAGATAGCCCGTCGTGTACAGTTCCATGCTTCAGTGTTCGGGGGCGGGGGTTGCCGGGAGGTTGCGCCCGGCCGCCCAGTACACCAGCGCTTCCTCGCGCGGGCCCAGCGCCAGCCGGTTGAGGTGCAGGTGCAGCAGCTGCAGGGCGCCGGCCAGGGGGTCGTGGTCTGCCGTGGCGGGGGGCAGCGCCGGTTGCCACGCTGCGGGCGTGCGCTGAAGCGCCGCCCCCCAGAGGCCCCCCGGGTCCGGGTCTGGGCCCAGGTGGCGCCGGGCGTGGGTCAGCAGTGCCCGGCGCGCCGCGCCCTGCGCCGCACATGGAAAGGTGCCCAGCAGGGCGCTCGTGTCGGCCACGCCTGTGCGCACCGCTGCCAGTGGGTCCGGCTGGGCCAGCGTCCGGGCGGCCCGCTCACTGCTGGCCTGAAACAGCGCCTCGTAGTGCGGATACACCCGTGCGCCGCCGAACTTGTGCAGGTCGCGTGGGTAATGGCCTTCCCGGCCCTCGTCGGCGCAGCCCTGCAGGTGCCGGGCCACCCGGGCGCGGGACCCAGCACCCCGGCAGCACACCCGCACCCTGAGGTGCAGGCCGCTCCCCGCGTGCCACAGGTAATGCCAGCGGCGCACCTCGGGGTTCAGGTCGTCCAGGGCGCGGCGCACGGCCGCCACCTGTTCCGGCTTGGGCAGCGCTTCCCAGCGCAGGTGTGCGGTCACCCAGCCGCTCACGGCCGCACCGTGAACACGCCTTCGAACAGGTGCAGGCCGCCCCCGGGCCCGGTAAACCACGCCTGATCCGGTGTGGCCAGGGCCTCGCTGAGCCCCGCCGCGCCGCGCCGCCACTCTGCGCGGATCAGGTCGCGGTGGGCCGGGTGGTGCCAGTCCACGGTCAGCTGCCGGTCCAGGCGGCCCACCCGCAGCAGGGCCGGGGCCTGCAGCTGTTCCAGCCAGCGGCGCAGGGCGTCGTCGGTCAACTCGCCTTCCCCGCGCCACCGCTCTGGAAAACGCCACTGGGCCGCGCTGAGCACGCAGCACCCCCGCACCACGCGCGGCAGAAAGGGCCGCGCGGCCAGCGGCCCCCAGCGCCAGCGCGGCGGGGTGCGCCCGTACAGTGCCAGGGCTGCCAGAAACTGTGCCACTTCGCCCAGGTGGTCAGCGCGGGTCAGGGTGGGCAGGGTCAGGTGCAGGGGCTGCGCGCGGCGGGTACACCACAGCTCGGGGTGGCCGTGGCGCAGGCCGACGGCCAGCTCCTGCAGGTTCACGCGCCGGTCCTCTGGCACCAGAGGGTGGCCGGGCACATGCAGTTCCAGGGCCCCTTCGGGGCGGCAGCGGGCCGTGTCGTTGGCGGGGGCGTGCGGGTGCTGCAGGCACAGGGCCGTCAGGAGGGTGCCTGCCGGGGCCGTCTGGGACGGGCCCGGCAGTTGCGGGTGGGCGGCGCGCAGCCGGGCGGTGCTCTGCCCAGGGTCGGGGGTGCTGCCGCCCAGCAGCGCCAGGGTGTACTCGCCCCGGTCCAGGGCCGCGCGCCCCGGCGCCAGGACCCAGGCCAGCAGGTCGAACGGCTGGGTCCAGGGCGGGGCGGTGGGCGGCAGGGTGCGCAGCAGCCCGTCGGTGAGGGTCAGAACAGGCCCGCTGTCTTCCAGCAGCGCCGTCCATCCTGGCCAGGAGGCCGGCGGCGCCCCAGCGGGCGGCAGCGCTTCAAACAGGGCCACTGCCTCGGCCAGGGGCAGCCGGCCAGTGCCGGCCCGGGCCCGCAGCGCCGCCGCAAAAGCGGACCAGGGCACCGGCTCGGGGGCGGCCTCGGGGCTTGCGCGCAGGGCCAGCAGGCCGCGACGCAGCTCGTCCAGCACCTGTGCGGGCAGGACCGTGCACCCGGTCAGCGCGGCGTCCAGCCCCAGGGTGCGCTGCACCTCGCCGTCCTGGCCCTGTGTGCCCAGGGCCGCGCGCAGCGCTGCCACACGGCCTGGGCTGTCGGGCGCGGCGTGGTAGGCCTGGCGAGCCGGTTCCAGGTCCGGGCCGCCCAGTGCCTGCCACCGGGCCTCGTGGGCGGGCGCAGCGCACTGGTGGGGCTGCAGTTCGCTCAGCAGCAGGTCGGCACCCAGCAGCGCCCGCAGCAGGTCGTCGCTCAGGTGGGCGCGCAGGGTGCGCAGCGGTTGTGGCGTGCGGCACCCGGCCAGCTGGGCCCACAGCGCCGCGCTGCAGGGGGCCTGCCGCGCCGGGCCGCCGGGCGGCTGCCAGTGCACCTGCCCGGATCGGACCACCGCTGTGGGGTTCAGCATCACCTGCAGCTCTGGGGGCAACGCGTTTTCCAGGGCCGGGCGGGCCGCGCGCAGGGGGCCAGACAGCGCCGTCAGGGCCACCTGCAGGGTGGGCGGCCCTAACGGTGCGGTATCGGCGCACACGCCCGCACCCACCGCCGCAAACAGCCCAAACGGCACGCTGCGGGTGCTGGCGCGGCTCAGGTAGCGGTGCAGGCTGCGGTTCAGGTGGCGCGCCGTTTTGGCGCGGCGCACCGGCCGGGTGCATTCACGCGCCAGGGTGGGGGAAGCCACCAGCAGGGCTTCGGGGGCCAGCGGCCAGCCTGCCAGCACCGCCAGCGTGTCGTCCAGGGTGCTGGCCCGGCGCAGGGTGTCGAACAGGGCAGCGGGCGCCAGCGGCACCCGGTACAGGAAGGTGGCGTCCAGCTGCAGCGTAGAGGGCGGCGGGTTGGCCGTGGGCGCGGCGGTCGGGGGCACAGGAAACCTCTGGTACGAAGTCCGAAAAGTTCCGTCATTTAGGTGACGACCTGTTTCCGGCCGAGGGGGCTCGCAGAGTGGCGAAGCAGAGCAGCAAGGTGCAGATGCCTGGGCGTTCGGCTGGCAAAGCGCCCCAGGCAGGGAGCATCGGAAATGGCAACAGGGGATTTCGCGGCGCGTGGCCAACGAAACCCCCCAGGGCAAAGGCCCGCGCGTTTAGAGCGCGGCGGCCCCGCACTTGTAGATGTTGATGTCCGTGATGCCTTCCTCGTCCACTTGGCCGGTGGCCTTGAGGTCGCTCAGCGCGGCGAACAACTCGGGATCATCAATCACCACTTTGCCGTCGTCGGTCAGTTCCAGGGCCTGCAGATCCAGCTTCGCCTTTTTGCTCTCGTTCGCCATGTTCATCACCTCAAAGAAGAATGGAAAGAAGACGGGTGCGGGCCGCCGCCTGGGCTCAGCCCTTGCACATGATGTCAATCAGGATGCCTTCCTCATCGAGCCCCGGCTCGACAATCCCCAGCCCGGGGCCCAGGTCCGGCAGCAGGGGGTCCTCCTGCGGACGTGGGGTGGGCGAGGGGGCGCGCTCATCCGGGCGGCGCTCGTCCGGGCGTTTTGACCCTTTGGGGCCTTGACTCACGGTGCTTCACCTCCTTGGCCCCCAGTGAAGCCCCCGGCCGGTTGCCGGGGGGTTGTGGAGGGGCTGGCAACCCCCCGGCAACCCCCGGCAGGGTGAACTTCGGCTAAAGGAGGGCCACATGACGGTGCAACTCAGCCTGCTGGACCCGGTGCCCCTGTCGGCGGGGCAGACCCCGCGCGACGCCCTGCAAGGCGCCCTGGACCTAGCCCGCGCCGCCGAACGCTACGGCTACGGGCGGGTCTGGTACGCCGAGCACCACCTGCCGGGCGCCAGCGCCTGTCCGGCCCCGGCGGTGCTGGTGTCGGCGGTGGCCGCCCAGACCACGCGGCTGCGGGTGGGTGCGGGCGGCGTGGCCCTGCGCCACCACGCCCCCTGGCACGTGGCCGAAACCTTTACCACCCTGGACAGTCTGTACCCGGGCCGCATTGACCTGGGCGTTGCGGGCGGCGTGGGCGCCGACGAGGCGACGGTGGCCCGGCTGGGTGGCGATGGCACGCCCCTCCCCGAGCGCCTGCAGGCCCTGCAGCGCGCCCTGCACAACCTGGGCAGCGGGGTTCAGACGTGGCTGCTGGGCAGCAGCGCGCGCAGCGCCGCGCAGGCCGCGCGTCTGGGCTGGCACTACGGCAGCGGCAACGTGCTGGGCAGCCCGGAGCCCCTGGCCGACTACCGCGCCGGGCACAGCGGCGCCCGGCACCCGCAGCCCCGGGTGGCCCTGGCGGTGGCGGTGGTCTGTGCCGACACCACCGCCGAGGCGCTGCACCTGGCTGGCAGCCACCGGGCGTACCTCGCGGGTCAGGGGCTGGCCCCTGGCGGGCAGCCGGTCCCGCCCCCCAGCGCGCAGGCGGCCCTGCCGGACGTGCTGGGCGCCTATCCCCGCCTGGTGGTGGGCGATCCCGGCACCGTGCGCGCGGCCCTGACGGCCCTGGCCCGCCGCTACAGCGCCGACGAACTGCTGGTGCTCACCATCACGCACTGCCCGGCCGCCCGGCGCCGCTCCTATGAACTGGTGGCGCAGGCGTTTGCCGCCCAGCCTGTCTCTCTTTCCCGGCCCCAGCCCGCCCCCGCTCCCCAGCCTGGGGGCTACGCGTGACCGTCCCCCTGGCCGCCGCCCTGTGGGGCCGTCTCCAGGCAAGGCCCAGCCCGTCACCTTCACTTTCGCCACTCACCATGACGGGTGCCCGCGCCGCTGAGGCGGGCATCACGGGGAGGTCCCCATGACGCAGACCCCTGTGCTCAAACGCTCGCGCTACACCCTGCAGGCCCGGCACGAGCGCGGCGTATACCTGCACAACACCTTCACCGGGCAGGGGGCACTGTACCCGGCGCGGGCCCTGGACCTGCTGCGGCGCACCCAGCCTGACCCGGCCGACCCCCTGACCACGCGCCTGCGCGACGAAGGCCACCTCATCGCCCACGACACCGACGAGTTCGCGCAGGCCAAGCGCCAGCAGCTCTCGGCGTTTTTCCGCGACGACGTGCTGCACCTGATCCTGTTTTCTACCGAGCAGTGCAACTTCCGCTGCACCTACTGCTACGAGAAGTTCCTGCACGGCCAGATGCGACCCGAGGTGCGCGAGGGAGTCAAGGCACTGGTCAGTCGCCGCGCGCCGGGCCTGAAACTGCTGGCGGTGTCGTGGTTTGGCGGTGAGCCGCTGCACGCGCACGAGGTGGTGCAGGAACTTTCCACCCATTTCACGGCCCTCAGCGCCCAGCACGGTTTCAAGTACATGGCGCACGCCACCACCAACGGCTACTACCTCACCCCAGAACTGGCCCCGCAGCTCATCGAGAACGGCCTGCGCGACTTTCAGATCACCCTGGACGGCCCGCAGGACGTGCACGACCGCACCCGGCAGCTGCAGGGCGGCGGCGGGTCGTTCGAGACCATCTGGGCCAACCTGCTGTTCCTGAAGGCCTCGGCGCTGGATTTCAGCTGCACCCTGCGCATCAACTTCAGCCCCGACAACTACGAGCAGACCCCCGCGTTCATCACCCTGCTGGGCGACACCTTCGGGCACGACCCGCGCTTTCAGCTGCACACCCACCCGGTGGGCCGCTGGGGCGGCGAGGGCGACGACGCCCTGAATGTCTACGACCAGGACGACGGCTTTGACCGCGCCATTCCCCTGTACGAACACGCGCGCACCTGCGGCCTGAGCATGCGCCACGCCAACCTCAACCCCTTTGGCAGCGTGTGTTATGCCGCGCGGGCCAACTCCTTTGCCATCCGCACCTCGGGGCAGGTGGTCAAATGCACCGTGGCCCTGGACGACGAACGCAACCATGTGGGCCAGTTGCACGCCGACGGCACCCTGGAACTGGATCAGGCGCGGCTGCGGCCCTGGGTGCAGGACAATGCCCTGACCGACTCTACCTGTCAGTCCTGCGCCATTCGCCCCTCGTGCCACGGCGCCGCCTGCCCGCTGGAAAAGATGGACCATGGCCGCCAGCCCTGCCCGGATATCAAGCGCAATTTCAAGAAGTTCCTGCCCCTCATGCTCGAGCCCATCCCCGACTTCCTCCAACTCGAGGTGCTGTCATGAACCGATTTGTGCGCGCGCTGCTGGCCCTGCTGTTCGTGTGGTGCTCTGCTGCCCAGGCTGAAAGTGGCGGGGCGGGTCTGCCCGGCGGCGGCACCCACCTGGACCTGAATCCGCCCTGCGCGGCGCCGCTGGCCTGCCCTGTGCGGTAAGGCGCCTTCAGGCGTAGGCCGCGCGCAACTGCCGCACGCGCGAGGCGGCCAGGGAGCGCCGGGGGTGGCCCTCGTCCAGCCGGGCCAGGGCCGCCTCCCAGACCTCCAGATCGTCGTGCAACTTGACGGCCAGTTCGCCCAGCAGCGCCGGGTCGCGCCAGCTCAGCACCGCCTGGCGCAGCGATTCCTGTAGCAGCTCGCGGTACTCCACGATGCCCGGGGCGTCCGAGGCGGGCAGCAGTGGGCCGCCGTAGCGCCGCAGGGCCTCAGGCACCCGCCCGGCCTGCAGCAGCGCCATCACCTCCAGGTAATCGGCACTGACCGGCGCCAGCAGGCGGTAGGGCTGCGACGCCACCGGTACGAGGTCGCGCAGGCGTGAGAGCCCGGCTTTCAGGGACGAGCGGGCCACGCCCTCATCGCGGTAGAGCAGCGTAGCAAAGCGCTCGCCGCTCAGGCCCTCGGGTGACAGGCTGAGCAGCACCAGCATTTCCAGGTGGCGCGGCTGCACCTTCAGGGGCTGCTCGGCCCAGCGCACCTCGGCGGCGCCCAACAGTTGCAGATGCAGGGTGCGCGGCGGCGCCAGCAGGTTCCACACGGGCGCAAAGTGCCGCGCGGGCCCGCCCAGCAGCAATCGCCCCGACTCGCCCAGTTCCCGGGTGAGCGGCTCAATCCGGGCCATGGTGGCCCGCGCCTGATCGGCGGCCCCCAGCGCCAGTTGCGCGTGCGCCAGGTAGGCGGCGGCCCGCACCAGCGTATCGGCCTTGAGGGGCTGCTCGAAGGCGCGCATGGCGTCTTCCAGCAGCGGCACAGCCTGCTGTGGGTGCAGGGCCGCCTGCGCCATGCCCAGCGCCAGCGTGGACCAGCGGGCGTAGGTGTGCGGCTCGTGCTGGGTGAGCACATACGCTTCTTCGGCTTCGCGCAGGGCCTGCTGCGGGCAGTCCAGTTCCAGCAGGGCGCGCACCACCTGGGCGCTGTGCCAGCCCTGGTGCGTGCGCGGCTGCCCCTGCCGGGCGGTGTCGTAGGCGCGCAGGGCCCGCCGGGCGTCGCCGCTGACCAGCGCGTGGTCGGCCAGCGTGGTGGTAAACAGCGAGAACACCTGCGGCGCCCCGGTGGCCAGCTGCGCCTCGGCCTCGGCCAGGGTGCCCGCCAGCCCATCCAGCCGCCCGCTGAGCAGACTGGTGTAGGTCCACTCGTTCAGCACGGCCAGGCGGCGCTGCCAGTCGCCCAGGCGGTTGTTGTCGTACTGGCGCAGGGCGTAGCCGGTCCAGTGCAGGGCGTGAACATACTGCCCGGTCTGGGTATAGGTGGCCGCCAGCGCCTGCGCGTTGCGCACGATCTCGTGGGGGGTGCCGTCGCGCTCGGCGCAATCCACCGCCTCGCGCAGCAGGGGCAGGGCGCCCGTGGGGTGCTCCTCGGCCAGGGTCAGGCCCTGGTAGTACAGGGTCAGCGGGGTGCGCGCGGCGTGGGCGGCGCGTTCCACCTCGCGGCGCCGGGCGTCCAGCTTCAGGGCCGTGCCGGCGTACAGGGCGCGCAGTTCGGGGGCCTCGTGCATGGCGAGGTGGGCGGCCACGCGCGGCAACACGCTGCGGGCCGCGCCCGTACGCAGGGCCGCCGAGTACAGCCAGCGCAGCACACTCTCGCTGTCGGCCACTTCACCCTGCAGGGTGCCCAGCAGCTCATAGAGGCGGTGGTGCAGGCCGCGTTCGTGAAAGTGTGGCCCCGCCTGCGCCAGCAGCCCCGGCACCCGCGCCGGCTGCAGCCGCACCGCCAGCGCCAGGGCTTCGGGCCAGCGCCCACGCTGAATCAGGGCGTCCAGCAGGCGGGCGGGTTCCACCTGCGCTTCCTCGCCCGGGGCAAAGCGCGGGCCATCCGGCGACGGCTCTGGCGGCACGGGCACGCCCAGTTGCCGCGCCATCCCGGCCAGCAGGGGCCGCAGTTGCCCCTGGGCCCCTATGTGCAGGGTCAGCAGTGCCTCTTGACCCTGCGGCGGCTGGGGAAACCACGTCAGCAGTTCGGCCGGGCGGATCGCCAGTTCGGCGGGGCCCAGGGCGGTGGTGGCCCGGTACAGCACCGCAGGCGCCAGGGCCTCCGGCGCCTGCAGGATCGTGACCGTCTCGCCGTCGTGTAGCGCCAGCAGGGCGCGCGCCAGTTCGGGGGCGTGCTGGGCGCCGCTTAAGGCCAGTACCCAGGGACCTAGGCGGTCCACACAGCGCCGCAGCACCTCCACACCGTAGGTCCAGGGCATGCCGTACCCGAACAGCTGCACACCCAGCGCGCGGTATACGGCTTCGGCCAGCTTGTTGCCCAGCAGATGCGCCTGGGCGCTGTCGCCCTCGGCGGCTTCCAGCCAGATCAGGGGCCGCTCGGCGGTGCCCGTGGCCTCAATGAAAAACGCCCCCCCAGCGCGCCCGTCGTCCCACAGGCACACAGGCTGGGCGAACGCGCCGCTGCGAGCCGCCATCCAGTGCTGCAGGTGAGGCCGTTGTATGACCATGCTCAATTAAATCCTGAGTTTGCACAGATTCATAGCTGACCAGAAGATGAGAGGCCAGAAGGCGGGGGGTTAACGTATGGAGGGGCGAGGTTCGGCGGCTATCAGGGGAGAAGGATCGTGGTCCCGAGGCGTCACCAGTAATCAGGGAGAGGAGCCAGGGCGACATTTTTTCGCTCCCTGTACCCTCAGGCGAAAGCCCGCGCTCAGGTTGGGCTCAGGGCTCGCCGTGTAGGCCGTCAAGCCTTTCTAGGGTTCAAAATTCCCCAGGGCATTGCTCGATAAACACGCTCTTTCCATGCCCCCTATGGTGGACTCGCCGAGCTGCGCGGCAGAGGTTGGGAAGGGGCTGACGGCGTTGACGCCCCAGACGACGTTTTCGCAGCCGTCGCCCTCCATCGCTTGAAAACTGCCTACACCATTGTTCTCCTTGCGATTCATCAGAAGGCCGCAACGAGGATCCAGCCCGGAGCAGCTCGAACGCGAGTGCGTTTCCGATTGACGAGGTTGAATCGCAAAGAACCCCTCACTCAGGAGTTGCACCTTGTATAGCGGAGTGAATAGCCGTGCTGGTGGAGAAATTCCTCGTTCTTGAGGAAGGTTCGGAGCAGGCGGTTCAAATACACGCTCGGCATCACCGTCATCAGGGC